>JBKJOR010000198.1:0-13414 GCA_046595575.1 Pyrinomonadaceae bacterium
CAATCTGTATGTGCTCTGAGTAGGCGGCGGCGAGGCTGAGCAGATGACCGATCTGAAAAGCAGCATAAGCGAATTCGAGTGGTCGCCGGACGGCAGATCGATCGCCTACGCGATGGCCGACGCGAAATCCGACGACGAGGATAAGAACGACAAAGGACGCAACGATTATCGTTGGGTCGACGAGAACGTGAAGATGGCGCGGCTGTATGTCATTCCAGTCGCAAAAGACTCAGCCGGGAAGCGGGAAGCGCGAAAGCTGACGAGCGACGACCGACATGTGAGCAGCTTCGATTGGTCTGCGGACGGTACAAAGATCGTTTATAGTCACGTGAAATCGCCCGTCGTCGACGTCTGGCCATCGTCCGACGTCGGTGTCGTCGATGTCGCATCGGCGAAAGTGACGTCATTTGCCGCGACCGATGCAGCCGAAGGAGCGCCGGTGTTTTCGCCGGACGGAAAGTGGGTCGCGATGTTCGTTAGCGAACTGCCCGTACGATGGGCGCAGAGCAATCGGCTCGCGGTGTTTCCCGCCGCCGGCGGCACGCCGAAAATCATGCCGATATCGTTCGACGGGCAGCCCGGTATCATTGGCTGGTCGCAGGATGGGACCAAGCTGATGTTTAGCGAGGCAAAGGGAACCGGGACCGGGATCTATGAGGTGAATGTAACGGCCGCGACGATAAAGGAGATCAAATATTCGAACGCGGTAATAAATAATATCTCAATGTCGAAGGACGGCACTTCGTATGCGTTCGTCATTCAGTCGAGCGAGAAACCGCCGGAGGTTGCGATGATCAGAAACGGCGAGGAAACGCCGACTCAAATCTCACGCGTCAACACCGAACTGACGAAGATGTCGTTCGGAAGGACCGAGTTGATCAAATGGAAGAGCACCGACGGCCGCGAGATCGAGGGGCTTCTCACATATCCGGTCGGTTACGTCGCCGGGACGAAAGTTCCGTTCATCCTCAATATCCACGGCGGACCGGCAGGCGTGTTCCAGCAGAGCTACATCGGCGGCCGCGGATCGTATCCGATCGCGACCTTCGCTTCAAAAGGGTACGCGATCCTGCGTCCCAATCCGCGCGGCTCATCGGGATACGGAACCGAGTTTCGCCAGGCGAATATGAAAGACTGGGGCGGGGGTGATTATCAGGATGTGATGACGGGCGTCGACAAAGTTATTGCGATGGGTGTTGCCGATCCCGAACGTCTCGGCGTTATGGGCTGGAGCTACGGCGGCTACATGACTTCTACCATCATCACAAAAACGAAACGATTCAAGGCAGCTTCCGCCGGAGCACCGGTGACAAATCTGATGAGCTTCAACGGAACCGCCGACATTCCATCATTCGTGCCCGATTATTTCGGCGGGCAGTCGTGGGAGCATCCGGAGATCTACGCAAAACACTCGGCGATGTTCAATATCAAGGGGGCGACGACACCTACTTTGATTCAGCATGGCGACGCCGATGTTCGCGTTCCGATCTCGCAAGGTTACGAATTGTACAACGCGCTAAAAGCACAGGGCGTCCCGACACGAATGATCGTTCTGCCGCGTCAGCCGCATGGTCCAAACGAACCGAAGATGCAGGTCGCCGCGATGCAAAGCAATCTGGATTGGTTTGAGAAGTATTTGAAGTAACGAGGAGCTTCTGGGAAGCGTTACACTCACGCCGGTCAGTTGCGGCTATGCCGCCCGATGAGCGGCTTCCCATCAATCGCGCCGTCATCGCTCGAGCGATGTCGGCGCTGATCTTTTGATATCGCCGCCCGGAAAGGCGGAGCCTTTCCGCTCATCAGGCGGCACAGCCGCGGATTCCAGAGTCGAAATTTTAATCAATGACCCAGATCCGAAAAGCTACTGATGAAGATAAACCCGCAGTGTGGCAAATCATCAAGGCCGTTATCGCGACCGGAGACACGTACGTCTTCGCACCGGATTCACCTGAGGCCGAGATGATCGCCTACTGGTTTTCGCCAGAGAAATACGTTTACGTTGCCGAAGAAGACGGTGAGATATTAGGTACTTACTGGATCAAGGCAAATCAGCCGGGTCTGGGATCGCACGTCGGGAACGGAGCTTACATGGTTTCCCCGAATGCAAAGGGCAAAGGCATTGGCCGGATGATGGCGGAACATTCGATCGAGGAAGCTCGCCGCATCGGATTCAAAGCGATCCAGTTCAACTTCGTCGTCAAGAGCAACGAGGTCGCGGCGAAGCTTTGGAAGAGCCTCGGTTTTGAGATCATCGGAGAGATCCCGGACGCGTTCGATCATAAATTTAACGGCATGACCAACGCGTACGTCATGTACAAGAAACTGTGACCATTCGTCGCAGGTTCTTTTCGTGGGTTTCGTGGTTTGTTTTTGAAAGCCGAACCACGAAATGCACGAAACTTACGAAAAAAGAATATCGGAGGCGTTACTTTTCACCGAGCGCAACGGCTCGCTTATAAGCGGCGTAAACTGCTTTCGAAAGCACCGTCCGCAGCGTGCCTTTTTCCATTTGATAGATGGCCTCCGCGCTCGTGCCGCCCGGCGAGGTTACCATGTTGCGAAGTTCGGCCGGATGCTTGTGCGACTCTATCGCAAACTTTACCGAACCGAGCATTGTTTCCTGCACGAGTTCCTTGGCCATATCGCGCGAAAAGCCGAGATGCACACCGGCATCGGTCAGGGCCTCCATTACCATGAAGATGTATGTCGGCCCCGTGGCGCTCAGGCTGGTCGCCATGTCGATCATGTTCTCCGTCTCGACAAAAAGTTCCTTTCCAAGTGCGGACAGTATTTCGCGAACATGATTGCGGTCCGATTCAGCGACCGCTTCGGTGCACGTCCACGCAGTTATACCGGCACCGATCTGTGACGGCGTGTTTGGCATAGCTCTGACGATCTTCGCGGTTCCTAGCGAGGCTGCGAGATTTTCGATACGAGCACCCGCGACGATCGAAATGACGAGATTCCCGGGATCGAGGACGCCGTCGAGATCGGCTACAACCTTGGTCAGGCGTTGGGGCTTGATGCAGAGTACGACCGCCGAGTCGGGATGTGCCGCCACCGAACGGGCTGCTTCGGCATTTTCCTCACAAACGCTTACGCCGTACTTCTCACTTAGTTCCTCACGCCTCGCCTCCCGCGGATGGCTCGCCCAAACCTTTTGCGGTTCAACGATCCCCTTCCTCAAAAGCCCGGCGATCATCGATTCGCCCATCACGCCGCATCCGATAAAGGCGAGATGCATATTCTTCAAGTCGTTCGCCATAACGATCATTATCGGCTTTTTGTATTTTTTTTGACGACCCGAGGCTAAGAAAACTAACCGTGTATTGGTATTCTTGTTGCGATGACCATAGACGAACAGCTCTTATCTTTGAAGAAAGGAACCGTCGACCTCATTCGCGAGGAAGACCTGAAGAAGAAGCTCGAGCGCTCCGCGAAAA
The DNA here is from genome assembly GCA_046595575.1 of Pyrinomonadaceae bacterium. Classification (GTDB taxonomy): domain Bacteria; phylum Acidobacteriota; class Blastocatellia; order Pyrinomonadales; family Pyrinomonadaceae; genus OLB17. The sequence continues at coordinate 3,444 of JBKJOR010000198.1, forward strand.
CCGGCAAGCCGTTGCGTGTAAAGCTCGGTCTTGATCCCACTGCCCCGGATATTCATATCGGACATACAGTGGTGATCAGAAAGCTGAGAGCATTCCAGGACCTCGGTCACACAGTAATCTTTTTGATCGGCGATTTCACCGGAATGATCGGCGACCCTTCCGGCAAGAACGTCACGCGACCGCCGCTATCGCGCGAAGAGATAAATGCGAACGCGGAGACTTACAAATCACAGATGTTCAAGCTGCTCGATCCGGACAAAACCGAGGTCCGTTTCAACGGCGAGTGGATGGACAAGCTGACGCCCGCCGATTTTATAAAGCTTGCCGCAAAGACGACCGTCAGGCAGATCCTTGAACGGGACGATTTCACAAAGCGTCTCGCCGAAGAAAAGCCGATCTCGCTGCACGAGCTTTTGTATCCGATCGTCCAGGGTTACGATTCGGTCGCACTCGAAGCGGACATCGAACTTGGTGGTACGGATCAAAAATTCAACTTGCTGATGGGGCGGAATCTGCAGCGTGAATTCGGCCAGGAACCGCAGGTGATAATGACGACTGAGCTGCTCGAAGGTCTCGACGGCGTTAATAAAATGTCGAAGTCGCTCGACAACTACATCGGAATCGAGGAGTCGCCCGATCAGATGTTCGGCAAGATCATGTCGATTTCCGATGAGCTGATGTGGAGATATTACGAGCTGCTGACGGACACGTCGATCGACGATGTCAATGCGATGCGGTTTCGCAGCGAATCGGGTGCAGACAACCCGCGTGATCTGAAAGTAACGCTTGCGAAATTCATCATCGCGGATTTTCATTCGCAACAAGCTGCCAGCGATGCCGAAGAGGAATTTAACCGGCGTTTTGTGAAGAAGGAGGTTCCGGATGAGATCTTGGAAAAGCGGGTTACTGCTGGCGGTCGCAGGCTCGTCGATCTCTTAACGGAGACAGGTCTCGCGACATCGAAGGGCGAAGCCCGGCGCCTGATCGAACAGGGGGGGGTGAAAGTGAATGGCAAGAAAGCCAGTTCGCCGACGGCAGAAATAAAATTCGCCAGCGGTGATCCAGTTTTGCTGCAGGTCGGGAAGTTGAGGTTTCTGAAAGTGGTCGGTGAGTAGCATATCCGAGCTCCAGAGGAGCGACATGTTTGTAGATTTCGATTTGAATGTCCGGTGGAGCTCCGTAGGATTGCTACAAACATGCCGCTCCTACCGAGCTCAAATCGCGCGGCTGATCCGATTTCGTCGCAGCTCGGGAAATTGAAGTCTTTAAGAGCGACCGCCGCCACGAGCTGTTCCAGCTCCGTAGGAGCGTCATGTTTGTAGCCTTCAGTTTGAAATTGCAGGCGAGCTCCGGAGGAGCGGCACTCATTCTAACCAGTTAAAGAGATACCTGTCTTCGTATTCCACTTCAAAACGGTTGAGTAGCGAGGTGTATTCTTCGCGGAAGGATCGCTTCGCGTGATGTTTCTCTTGGTTCAAGACATACTTCACGACCGTGTCGAGTTGGGATTTTGAGTACGAGAACGCCCCGAAGCCTTCCTGCCAGTGGAATTTCCTCCGTGTGAACCGTTCGCCGTTTATGAACCCGCTTGAATTCGCCTTTACGTCGCGAATTAGATCCGACAACGCTACGGTTGGCTTAATGCTAAAGAGCAGGTGAATATGGTCGTCTACGCCGCCAACGGCAAGTAGCTTTTGGTTTTGCTTCCGGAAAATCCCGCCGATGTATTTGAAAAGATTTTCCTTCCATTCCGGCCTGATCATCGATTCACGATCCTGCACGGCGAATACAGCTTGGATAAGGATTTGAGAGTACGTGTTTGCCATGGGAGTTTGGAGTACCTCTAGTTTTTTGTGATGTGCATTTTTGCGCGGAGTTTGGTGGAATGCAAATGTCGCTCCTACGGAGCTGGATTATTGAGGACGTGGGTGGCTACAAACATATCGCTCCTAGCGGAGCTGGATGCGGGCGTGCTACAAACATGCTGCTCCTAGTGGAGCTGGATTCGGGCCTGACGCGAGACTACAAACATGTCGCTCCTAGCGGAGCTGGATTCGCGCCGGACGCGAGACTACAAACGTGTCGCTCCTACCGGAGCTGGATTCGACAAATTCCTTTCCTACTCGTCCTCTATCGTGATCTCGATCTCCTGATACTGCGTTCTTCGAATCCGTGAGATCGGTATGAGGGCGTCGCTCGGACTCGACGAGCCTACCGGACTCGAAAACTCGTTCGCGTGCGCCTTTAGATATTCGAAGAATCGTTCGAATTCGCGCTGCATCGAATCCATTTTTTCCCGCATGTTCAAAATGATCTCAACTCCCGCCAGGTTGACCCCGAGGTCCCGCGTTAGCGAGAGAATGACCTCGAGGCGCTCAAGATCACTGTCTTCATACAGGCGAGTATTCCCGACCGACCGAGACGGCTTTAACAAACCTTCGCGTTCGTACAACCGCAGCGTCTGCGGATGAATGTCGTAGAGTTCCGCGACCGCGCTGATCGTATATGTTTTGATCTTAAGTTTCATGTCCGCCTGCGTGCCTGGCGCGTTTCTGCTCTAGACTAATCAAGTCCCATCGCATTTCTCGGGTTCTCAGGATTAAGCTTTTCGAATTGCCGCAGCACGTCCTTAGTTTCTTCCGAAACTATTTTCGGCAGAACGATCTTTACTTCTATAAACTCGTCCCCGCGGAGGTTTGGATTCCGGAGACTGGGAAATCCCCGCTCGCGAAGTCGAAACTTCTGACCCGACTCCGTACCCGATGGGATCTTCAACTGGGCTTTGCCCTCGACGGTCGGCACTTCGATCTTTGTTCCCAGGGCCGCCTCGGGAACCGTGATCGGAGCCGTTACATAGACGTTGTCTCCGCGACGTTCGAGAAACTTGTGCTTCCCGACGTTGGTCAGAATAAAGAGATCGCCGGGTTCGGCTCCGAGCCGTCCGCCGTGGCCTCTCTTCGGGATCCGGACTCGCGAGCCCGTATCAACGCCTGCAGGAATTCGTATCTTTACCTGCTCTTTTTTTGGCGTCGTTCCCTTACCGTTGCAAAGCGAACAAGGACTTCGGCGGCGCCCCGTGCCCTCGCAGTCGGGACATGGTTGCGAGAATTGCAGACGGCCGCCCGTGCGCAGTACTTGTCCGGCGCCCTTGCACGTCGTGCAGGTCACCACCGGACCGCCGGTATCACCGGCACCCTGACATCGCGAGCACTGTTCACTCCGGTTGACAGTAATGTTCGTCGTCAACCCTGTAAAAGCCTCTTCGAAACTGAGTGCAAGCGGGATCTCGATATCGCGCCCGCGTTTCGGCAATGGTCTGGGTGCTTCGGGCTCACGTCGCGTACCTGTGCTGCCGCCGCCACTGCCTCCGAACAGGTCAGAAAATATATCGCGGAAGCTCGAGCTGCCGCCGGGCGGAGTACCGCTCGAAAAATCGAAACCTGAAAAATCGAAACCCGCATTACTGCCGCTGGCCGACGCTCCAGCCCCGAATGGAGAATCAGGATCCAAATTGTCGTTGTAGTAACCGAAGCGGTCGAAAACCTTTCGCTTTTTCTCGTCGGACAGAACATCGTAGGCTTCTTGAACTTCCTTGAATTTCTCCTCAGATGCCTTATCGTTCGGGTTCACGTCCGGGTGAAACTTGCGCGCTAAGCGGCGGTACGATTTCTTTATCTCGTCCGCCTTCGCATCCTTCTTAACGCCCAGGATCTTGTAATAGTCTTTCTTCGGTGTTGCCATTTCGGTTCAGTGACAAGTTTAGAGGGACAAGGGACGAGACAGGTAACGCTCATCCCCTTGTCCCTCGTCACTGTTGGCTAATTGTTACTTCTTTTCGTCTTCAACGTCGACGTATTCGGCGTCGATAACATTATCGTCCGGTGCCGAACCAGCGCCGCCGCCTTCCGCGTCTGCTCCCGCAGTTGCCGAAGAAGCCTGCTCTTCGCCGCCTGCATCGCCGGCCGGCGTTCCGGCTTGGCTGTAAAGAACTTCAGCGAGTTTGTGCGAGCCAGTCTGTAAACGCTCAAACGCGGTGTTCATCGCGTCGGCGTCGGTACCGGCGAGCGCCGTCTTTGCCTCAGCAATGGCAGCCTCGAGTTCGCCACTTGCGTCGGCATCGAGTTTTTCCTTGTTCTCACTGAATGTCTTGTCCACGCTGTAGACAAGTCCGTCCAGCCTGTTCCGTGCCTCAATCTCCGCCTTCTTCTTTTCGTCTTCTCCGGCGTGCGATTCAGCATCCTTCATCATCTTGTCGATCTCGTCCTTGGACAAGCCGCTGGTAGCGGTGATGGTTATTTTCTGCTCGCGTCCGGTACCGACATCCTTTGCCGAGACATTTACGATGCCGTTAGCGTCGATATCAAAAGTAACCTCGACCTGCGGAACGCCGCGCGGTGCGGGCGGAATTCCCACGAGGTGGAATTTGCCAAGTGTCTTGTTATCGGTGCCAATCGGACGCTCGCCCTGGAGCACGTGAACCTCGACCGACGTCTGATTGTCCGACGCAGTCGAGAAGATCTCGCTCTTGCGCGTAGGGATCGTCGTGTTACGCGTGATCATCTGAGTCATCACGCCGCCGAGCGTTTCGATACCGAGCGTGAGTGGGGTCACGTCGAGAAGCAGGATATCGGTCTTCTCGCCGCCAAGCACGCCGGCTTGAACAGCGGCACCAAGGGCAACAACCTCATCCGGATTGACCGACTTGTTCGTTTCCTTGCCGAAGAACGCCTTGACCATCTCCTGCACTTTTGGAATGCGGGTCGATCCACCGACCAGCACGATCTCTTCGATGTCCTTCGGCTCGAGGCCCGCGTCCTTAATAGCCTGCTCGACAGGCGGCATCAAGCGCTTGAGTATCGGCTCAACGAGTTGTTCAAACTTCGAACGGGTTAGTTTCATCACGAGGTGCTTCGGCCCGGAAGCGTCGGCCGTGATGAACGGAAGGTTGATCTCAGTCTCCATAGCAGACGAGAGTTCGACCTTTGCTTTCTCGGCCGACTCCTTCAGACGTTGGAGCGCCATCTTGTCGTTGTGAAGGTCGATCCCCTGGTCCTTCTTGAATTCGTCGATTATCCAATCGATCAAAACCTCGTCAACGTCATCACCACCGAGGTGCGTGTCACCGTTAGTCGATTTTACTTCGACGACACCCTCGCCAACTTCAAGAACCGAAATGTCGAATGTTCCGCCGCCGAAGTCGAAAACAGCAATGACCTCGTCCTTTTTCTTGTCGAGCCCGTAGGCAAGAGCGGCCGCAGTCGGTTCGTTCACGATACGCAGCACCTCGAGACCGGCGATCTTGCCGGCGTCCTTGGTTGCCTGACGCTGAGCGTCATTGAAGTAGGCCGGAACTGTAATTACCGCCTTCTCGACTTTCGATCCGAGGTAGTCTTCCGCCGACTGCTTCAACTTCTGCAAGATCATCGCCGAGATCTCGGGAGGGCTGTACTGTTTACCTTCCGCGTTGATCCGAACGTCGCCGTTATCGGCTTTTTCGACCTTGAACGGCACCTGCTTGATCTCTTCTTTTACTTCCTCGAACTTTCGCCCCATGAAACGTTTGATCGAATACAGCGTATTCTCAGGGTTTGTCACTGCCTGTCGCTTGGCGACCTGACCCACCAGTCGATTGCCGTCCTTGCTGAATGCAACAACCGACGGAGTTGTTCTACCACCTTCCGAGTTAGTGATTACTACCGGCTCGCCGCCTTCCATAACGGCAACGACCGAGTTGGTCGTACCTAAGTCAATGCCTATGATTTTGCTCATCCTTATTTCTCCACTAGTAATATAGCCGGCTCGATTAGTATGAATATGCCTTGAGCCTTGGGTGAGTATAATATTTGAGTGTGTTGTTGTCAATTTTCATCACGGGACTCTCGAGCGGCCGTAAACAATAGTATTTTCTTGACGTTTGAATAAAATTACTTAAAAATTAATTACTCATTCAAACCCGACTTGGTTGATAAGGCGAGAGAACAGGATCAATAGGAGTTCAGTTTGTCCGCAGAAACGCCTAAATCAGAAATTGGGGCGATCGTCCCTACAGCAGATGTAATGGCCGTCGCCCGGATACGCACAGTACCGGACATTCTACGAGCTGTCGCTAGCCTTACAAAAATGCGGTTCGTGGTTGTTGCCCGGGTGACCGATAGCCAGTGGATCGCCTGTGCCGTCCATGATGAGATGGAATTCGGCATTGCGCCTGGGGGCGAACTTGAGGTCGCGACGACGCTGTGCAGCGTGGTCCGCGATCACCGCGAACCGATCCTGATCGAACATGCCAGCCTCAGTCCGGAATACCGTAACCATCCAACACCAAAGAAATACGGGATAGAAAGCTATATCGCGGTGCCGATAATTCTCAAGAATGGCGATTTCTTCGGCACGCTCTGCGCGATCGATTCGCGGCCGTCTGAACTCTCGAGCAGCACGATCATCGAATCGATGAAGCTCTTTTCCAGTTTGTTAGCGATCGAGCTCGACAACGAGACATCGTACGACGCACTAGTAGAAAGCGAGTCCAGACGCATCGAATCTGAGAACAGGGTCCTGGCGGTCACCGATGCGATACCCGGACTCATTTCCTATATCGACCGCGAGTATCGCTATCACTTCGCTAACCACGCCTATACCGACTGGTTCGGGCTTAAACCTGAGGACATCGTCCGGAAAACGATGCCCGAAGTCCTCGGAGCCGAAGTATTTGAAAGTCTGAAGCCGCACATTGATTCAGCACTTTCGGGAAAGAAGGAGATCTTTGAATCCGAGATCGCTTATCGCCTTGGTGGTACTCGAAGTATCCGTGCGAGTTACACACCCGATTCACTTGATGGCGAGGTGCGCGGCATTTTCGTCCTCGTAGTCGACATTTCCGAAGAGAAGCTTGCTGCCGACGCACTCGCGAGAAGCGACGATCGTTACCGGGCCTTTATCAGACATAGTACCGAAGGGATCTGGCGATTTGAGCTCGAGCAGCCGATCCCAGTCCACCTCCCAGCGGAGGAACAGGTCCTTCTCTCCTACCAGCACGGCTACTTGGCTGAATGCAACGATGCGATGGCGAGGCAGTACGGTTTTTTCTCGGCTGCCGATATTGTCGGATCCCGTCTGTCCGACCTGCTTGTTGCCGATGATCCGGAGAACGTCGCATTCGTCCGTGCATTTATCGACTCGAACTATCAACTGTCTGATGCCGAGTCGCACGAAAAAGACGCGGCCGGCAACGATCGTTATTTTCTCAACAACTTCGTCGGGATCGTCGAGAACGGTTTTCTATTGCGAGCATGGGGAACGCAGCGGGATATAACGACGAGCAAGGTTGCCGGCGATGCGACCGCTCGTCTTGCGGCGATTGTCGTCTCATCTGAAGACGCGATCATCAGCAAGGATCTGACTGGCAACATAACCAGTTGGAACGTCGGCGCGACAAAGATGTTCGGATACAAAGCCGATGAGATGATCGGGAAGCCGATCACCGTCTTGACGCCGCCCGATCGCGTCGACGAGTCCGCCGACATCCTTCGAAAGATAAGGCGCGAAGAGAATGTCGAACATTTTGAAACGGTTCGAAGGCGTCAAGACGGGATCGACATTATCGTTTCGCTGACCGTGTCTCCGATACGGAACCCGAACGGCAACGTTATCGGGGCGTCGAAGATCGTTCGCGATATTACCGAGCGAAAACGCATTGAGGAAACGAACCACCAAAATCAGGCGATGCTCACCCTGGCGATGCAAAGCAGCCGGATGGGTGTCTGGGAGCTTGATCTCAGGACGAAAACCGTTTCATGGAGTGAGGAGCTTGAGGAAATTTTTGGTCTCGAGAGGGGCGGCTTTGACGGCACCGAGGAACACTTCTACGAGCTCATGCACGAGGATGACCGGGAAGCTGTATGGGAGGAGGTCCGGGCGGCGATTGCCGAGAACCGGGACTACACAATCGAGTTTCGCTTCAGTCACGCCGAGGGCAGCGTGCGTTGGATGGAAGGCCGGGGAAAGGCCGTGTACTCGCAGAAGGGCGAACCGGTCAGGGTCTACGGCGTCGGCATCGACATCACGGATCGGAAAGAAGCCGAGAAAGCGTTTCGCGACAGCGAGCAGCGCTTCTCACGCTTCATGCAGCACTTGCCCGGGCTTGCTTGGATAAAGGATGCGGACGGGCGCTACATCTACGCGAATGAGTCGGCCGAGAGAGCTTTCGGGGTGTCCGGATCAAAGCTCTACGGAAAAACCGATGACGATATCTTTACTGCGGAAACGGCGTCGCAGTTTCGCATGCATGATCAACGTGCGGTCGACAGCGGCTCCGGGATCCAGATACCCGAATCGATGGTCGCCGATGACGGCGTTCTGCACCATTCGATTGTAAGCAAGTTCCCGATCTCTGGGGCGGAGGGAGAAGCGGCATTGATCGGCGGCATGGCCATCGACGTCACGGATCAGAAACAGGCGGAAGAGGCACTTCGTCAGCGGATGGATTTTGACGAGGCCGTTATGCGGAACATGGGCGAGGGGCTATATACGCTCGACGCCAACGGTCTCACAACCTCGCTGAATCCTGCCGCCGAAAAATTGTTTGGTTGGACCTTCGAGGAGCTGCGCGGGCGGACTATGCATGAAGTTGCCCACTATATGCATCGGGACGGCAAGCCTTACCCCGCCGACGAATGTGCCGCTTTGGAGGTCTTAAGTGGGGGAGTGTCACTGATCGATTACGAAGATGTTTTCATACGCCGCGACGGAACATTCTTCGACGTACTCTATAGCTCTTCACCGCTCCGGGAAAAAGATCAGATAGTCGGCCTGGTAGTTGTCTTCACGGATATTACCGAACGCAAGCTTGCCGAACAGCGACTCGAGCTTCAGGAAGAGATCAGCGATCTGATTCGCACCATGACCAGTCCCGCGGAGTTACTCTATTCCGTTTCGGTTGCACTTGGTACATGGCTTCGCACCAAACGGGTGCTCTTCAACGAGATCGACCTGGATAGGGACTTAGAAACGGTGGACCGCGACTTTTGCGCCGAAGGTGTTGTGTCGGTCGCCGGGTTCCATGCGATCTCGGAATACAGTCCGGTAACCACCCGCGAAATGCAGGATGGCAGGACGATAATAAATTGTGATTCGAAGACAGACCCGCGGACGGCTAAACAGTACGAAAAAACCTACGATCCCCACGGCGAGCGCTCGTACGTTACCGTTCCCCTCCTTCGAAGTGGAATCTGGGTCGCCTCGCTCTGGGTGAGCGACGACGAGCCGCGCGACTGGAACAAGCAGGATGTTGCTCTGCTCGAGACCGTGGCCGAACGAACATGGTCAGCCGTCGAGAAGATGCGTATCGATGCTGCGCTTCGTGAGAGCCAGGAGCGATTTCAAAAGGCTTTCAACTCGGGCCCGCTGGTATTCACCCTGTCATCGCTAATTGACGGACGACTTGTCGAGGTTAATGACACGTTTGTCGAGGTCACCGGATACTCACGGGAGGAGGCGATCGGGAAAACGTCGTTGGATCTGGGGCTTTGGGAAAGCTCTGCAGACCGCGACGAAGAAATGGCCGCCGTTCGCAAGATCGGTCACGTAAGAAACCTCGAATACATTTTTCATACTCGTTCAGGGACCGAGATCATCGGTCTGTTATCCGCCGAAAAGATCGACATAGGTGGCGAGCCGTTCGCTCTCTCCGTAATACAGGACATCACCGAACGCAAGCTCTCACAAGAAGCCTTGCTGAAAGCGGAACGCCGAGCTGCGGATGAGTATCAGGAGTTGCTCGGACGAATAGTCCCGCTCGCGGCCACGCTCGGTCGTGCACGCGACCTCGTCTCCATCTACCGTTCGGTACGCGAGTTTATCTGTGCGTCGATGACATGCTCCGGTTTTTTCGTCTCATTTTTCGATGCGGAGTCGAGCACGCGAAACGCGGGCTACGTTTGGGGCGAAGGCGAAGAGGTGGATATATCCGAGCTTCC
>JBKJOR010000260.1:0-2669 GCA_046595575.1 Pyrinomonadaceae bacterium
ATTGCGGGGGCCGCCCCCGCCGTTTTTCATTTGGAGCCATCCGGAAAGGCACAGCCTGTTCGCTCATCGGGCGGCGAAGCCGCGAAAGGCAAGAATTTGCCAACTCAGTTGGTCGCAACATACACTAAATAGCTTCGCGATGTACGAATTTGCAGTCACACCAGCCGTTACACAGCTTCGCCGTCCCGGCGTGATCATCACAGAAGTCACAGCCGGGAGTCTGGCCGAGGAGCTTGAGCTCGCGCCAAGCGATCGGATCATTCGCGTAAACGGCAGGCCGGTGCGCGATTATCTCGATTTCCGCTTTCAGACCGCCGGCGAAACCGAGCTGACGTTTCACGTAAAGAAACCGAACGGCGAGACTATCGAGATCGAATTCGACCGCGAAGAGAGTGAGGACTTTGGGCTAATGTTCGAGCAGATCGTTCCGCGGCAGTGCGCGAACGAATGCATCTTCTGTTTCTGCAAAGGAAATCCCGAAGATGCTCGACCTTCCTTGTTCGTCCGCGACGAGGACATCCGACTGTCGTTCCTTTACGGCAACTACACGACGCTTTCTTCGATCACCGAAGACGAGATGAACCGGATCATCGAACAGCGTCTGTCGCCGCAGTATGTGTCGGTGCATGCAACGGATCTTAAGACCAGAGCCTATCTTCTCGGTGTTGATGAAAGTCGCGCGAATATCGACGACAAACTCAAACGTCTTCTCGACAACGATATCGAGCTTCACGCACAAGTGGTTTTGTGTCCGGATATAAACGACGGTGCGATCCTTGAAAAAACGCTTCGAGATCTGGCCGTGCATTATCCGAAAGTCGTCAGCACGGCGGTCGTCCCCGTTGCGCTGACGCGATATAACACCGACGAACGATTAACGCGCGTTACGCCCGAGTTCTGCCGTCGCACGATCAAGCAGGTCGAAGCGTTTCAGAAAGAGTTCCGACGGACGCTCGGGACAACGTTCGCGTTTCTCGGCGACGAGATCTATATCAAGGGCGGCGTGGAAATTCCGTCGCGGCGTCACTACGGGAATTACCCGCAGATCGAAGATGGTGTCGGGATGGTGAGGTCGTTCGTTGGTAAGTTTGAAAAGATGCTATCCGGCAGGTCAGTACCACCTGCGTTAGCGGGTGATCGAGGGTTTACAAGTCGAACGGTCGATCAACGAACGAATGCAAGTGCGATGGTTCCCGCTAACCGGTCGTTCACCCAGGCTCCACCACCCGCTTACGCTGGTGGTACTGACCTGTTCGGGACCATTTTAACGGGCGAGATGTTCGCTCCGATCCTTCGCGATCAGATAGATATATTCAATAACGTCGCCGGTACGCGGCTCCACGTCATTGCCGTTCCGAATACTTACTTCGGCGGTGATGTTTCTGTCGCCGGACTATTGACCGGCAAGGACTATGTGAATATTAAAGATCAGCTCGAGGGCGAGTTCGTCATCATTCCCAAACATACGATCAAATCCGACGAGCCGATACTCCTCGATGGGATGTCATACGATAACCTGCGAGCCTCGCTCCAACTGCCTGTATTTGATCTGGACGTCGACGGTCTGATCGACTTTCTATCGGCCGCTCGCCCCTAATAAAAAGAGGCTGTCTGAATACATTCAGACAACCTCTTATTTCCGAGCTTTCTTATTACTCCTATCTCGAAAACTTGTAGACGATAACGCCGGTCACTTTCACAGGCTGATCCGAGAGCAGCGTCGGTTTGAACTTCGCCTTAAGCGCCGCCCGCACCGCTTCAGGTCTGAAAAAAGCATGTCCATCGACGGCCTTCGCCGAGACGACGTCGCCGGATTCGTCGATAAGAACCTGCACGTTGACGCTTCCCGTTAGATTGATCGCACGTGCGGTCGGTGGATACGGAGGCTTGGGCAAGATGATCGCGATCCCATTAACCACTCCTTTTGATTGAGGCGGTTTTGGCAGGGCCTTCTTTATTACCGGCGGCGGATCAACCTTTACAACTTCGCTAACAACCGCAGCCGGGCCGGCTGACGAAGTTCCTGTTCCCTCGATGCCGTTACCGGGAGTTCCGCGAGACCCGTCGTGTTCGGGACCGTTCGGATTTATCGTGAACGGACCGTAGTTGGGAATGGATCTTTGTGTGCTCGGGGTGGTCGAGATGCTGGTTGGCGGCTCTTGATGCTGATCGATCGCGGCGATTGCCGCTTGCCGCGATGGCAACTCGCTCTTCGGCTGATCACTACTCTCTTGAGGTTGCGATTGCGTCCTCTCGCGCGGTGCCGGAGGCTCTGGTGCATCGGTTACGACCGGGGCGAGAATGCGAGCAAGTTCGAAGTCATCCGTTCCGAGATCGATCTCCTGAGCATAAAGGCTGATAACGACTGCGCTCAGAAACAGGATCCCGACAAAGACGGACGACACCATAAAAAATTTTCGGCGGGGTTTGAAATCGGCCTCGGCCGAATTCGATTCGATAAGTTTGTCAAACATTTCAACTCCTCCTTTTTTAGAAAGCCCGGTGCCAACCGTCACACAGTTAGACACCTGATGGAGGAATTTGTTCCAGTGATCTCTTTCGTTATTCTTCGTGCGTTTCGTGTAACGTGCGCTCGCCGACGCAACTCCGCTCATGATCTAACGAGGGGCGGCAGGATTTAACTCCCCTCCTGGTTTAAGGAGGGGTGG
>JBKJOR010000106.1:0-5533 GCA_046595575.1 Pyrinomonadaceae bacterium
TATCAAGAGAAGGACTCTGACAGTTGGGATAGTGTCAACGTATTCGACGTCAGGTCGTCGTCCGACGAGGAAGGCATGAACGGGGTGAAATATAGTGAGTGGTAAACGGATTTTGGATTTAGGATTTGGGAGTCTGGATTTGCTGCCGCCCGGGGATTCGGGCCCGTCTGCCTCCCTTCTCAGCGCTCTTGAAGTCCAAGATCCAAAATCCAAAATCCAAAATGCTAAGGGCTTCTCACTTTTGGAATTGATGATCGCGATGTTTATCTTGATCATCCTGTTATCGGTAGCTTTCCCGACTTATCAGCGTACTGTCCAACATGGACGTGAGACGGTTCTCAAAGAGAATCTATGGCAGATGCGCCGTGTGATCGATCAGTTTACGGCGGACAAAGGCAAGATGCCGAAGTCGGTTGAGGAGCTCGTCGAGGCAGGTTATTTGAGAGAGGTGCCTATCGATCCTATAACCGAGCTAACCGAGTGGAATGCCTTACAAGGCGAAGACCCGTTATCGCCGGACGGCGAACAAGGCATGAAAGACGTTAAGAGCATGGCCGAGGGCGAAGACAGTTCGGGGAAACCCTACAAGGATTATTGATGTTGTCAGTTTTAACAGAGCCTAACTTTCCGAAAGCCGCCATTGGTCTTGAACGTGAAGCCGTGACGGCTCTTGCTTTGGAGAAAGAAGGTCGTGGCCAGTATGGTGTCGCTCGGGCTGCGACCATCGAACTGCCTTCGCATTTGCTCACGCCGAGCTTTGTTGAGAGGAATATCTCGAGCCACGAACAACTCCGTGTTCTACTTGAAGACGCCGTAGTTTCGGCGGGTCTCGGGCGGCAGCGGAACTGGTCGGTATCGCTACCGAGTAACACCGCGCGAACGGCGATCCTGACTCTCGATAACGGCTCCGCAAAGAACGAAACTGAAGAGATCCTCGATTGGAAAGCAGAGCAGAGTTTTGGAGCACCGTCGGGCGAACTGCGAGTTACGAGGAACAAGATCTCGAATGATCGAGAAGGAAGGTCGCGATATTTTGCGACGGCCGTGAAGTTGTCGGTCATTGATGAGTACGAAACGTTATTCGAAAGCCTTGGATGGACGGCCGGTTTGATCCTGCCGCGTGCGGTCAGCGAAACGAAGTGGCTGATGGGAAAGGCCGGAGAAGCTGATTCGTTGCTCCTGAGCTCTCAAAACGACGGCTTTACTGCACTGCTGCTCCGCGGTGACGAGCCCGCGGTTGTTCGATCGGTCACCTGTACCGTCAGCGAGCGCGACGATGAGATATATCGGCTATTGATGTTCTATAACGACCGGTTTGCGGATCCGCGATCCGGCGGCGGCGTGCTTGAAAATTTACTTATCGTCGGCAAGGATTTTCTTCCTGCCAAAATAAAGGAGATATCTACCGAGGCTTTGGGGCGGACTTTACGAGTGCTTCGATCCGAGGATGTTGGCCTGAACGTTCCGGTCGGCAGCCTTAGCTTTGACGACCTTGCAGCCCCGGCTGGATTGGCGTCCTACGGCTGGCGATAGCTACTTTTACCCCGTTTGCCCGAAATCTTCGCCGCCTTCAACGAAGACACGCCTTCCGCTGTGAAACATTTTCCGGAGGAATACCGTACTACCCAAGCACTATGGTCACATCCACAGCTGCCCTCAACAAGGAAGTTACCGATCTCGAGCTGATAGCGTCCGCGATCCGAGGCCGCGAAGATGGCTTCGAAGGCCTTGTGCGGCGGTACCAGCGTCCAATTACCGGATATATATTTAGAATGCTGGGTGATTACGAAGCGTCGCTCGACGTTTCACAGGAAGTTTTCATAAAGGTCTACAACTCCCTTTCCCGTTACAGCTCCGAATACAAATTCTCTACCTGGCTTTACCGCATAGCTCACAACGCCGCAATAGACCACATGCGGCGGAACTCCATTACTCCCCAAAGTCTCGAAACCGAGAACGCCGACGGCACGTATCAATTGCAACTAGAATGTCCGAAGCCGACGCCGGAACAGGATCGCGAGCGAAGCGAGTGGCGAACGCAGATCGATCATGTTGTGAAACGTCTTCCCGCATCGTACCGCGAGCTGATCTTGCTGCGGCATTCGCAGGACCTCAGCTACGACGAGATCGCCGATGTGACCGGCTTGCCGCTGGGAACGGTGAAGAATCGGCTATTCCGTGCACGAGAGATGATGAAAGAGATTTTTCTTGAGCGAGGCTTCAAAGGCCTTTAGGAGGGCGCTATGAGTTACAACATGGAATACAGACCGCAGATGGCTTTACAAACTGCGGATGAAAAGCAAATGGGACTGATTTTACATTTGTCCGGTCTGGCATTTGCGCTGGTCTTTCCTCTCGGCATTATTCTTCCGATCATCTTGTGGCAGACGCAAAAAGACAAGATTCCCGCTCTCGATGCCCATGGCAAGATGGTGACGAACTGGATGATCTCAGCGACGATCTACGCGGTGGTTAGCTTTGTTCTCATGTTCGTTCTGGTCGGGTTTTTGACCGGTCTGGCGGTTTGGCTCTTGGCAATTATCTTTCCGATCATCGGCGCCCTCAAGGCAAACAATGACGGCGAAATGTGGCAGTATCCGCTGACAATAAAGTTTCTTAAGTAATTTCAATGGAGTTATTGGCGAACCAAACTCAGGCCGCATGCCCCTCACCCGATATATCAGCGTATATTGACGGCGAACTGACGGAGCGCGATGAGATCCGGCTCGAGATGCACATCGCCGAATGCCATGCATGTAGAGAGGATTTGAACCTGCAGAAGATTTTTCTCAATGCGCTCGATCTCTCGATCGAGGATGCTGCAAGCATCGAACTGCCGCCGGAGTTCACGAAGTCGGTGGTCGCAAACGCCGAAAGCCGGGTCAGTGGTTTACGTCGCCCGCATGAGCGTCGGAAAGCGGCGTTGATCTGCGTTGCACTGATCGTCTTTTCGCTTTTCGCGTTGGGGAGCGGAGTTGAGAAAGCTTTTCTTGGATTAGCGAGGATCGTCGAGAAGGTTTTTGCCGTCGCGGCGGTGGCAGGACACTTTGTTTATGATATCGCATTCGGTTCGGTCGTTGTTTCGAGGTCGTTGGCTGCGAGTCTGGTATTCGAATCGAGTTCAGCTGTCGCTCTTTCTTTGGCCGTTTTCGTCGTGTCGCTTTTTGCGTTCTCGCGCTTGCTGAGCCGTTTCCATCGCACATAGGCGATCCTCATCGATAAAAGTGACATATTCGATCACCTCAGCAATCAGCGGTCCCGCCCTCACTCCCTTTGATCCGCGAATTTTCGTTTCCACACTCTTAATTATCTTTTGTGCTTCGGCCATCGCGTTCGCCCAAATCTCGGTCTCGCCCGCCGAGAACACCGTGATAGTCGATTCGGCACCGGAGATGGAAGTCTTTTCCTACGGCAAAACGGTCATCGTCAAGAAGCAAGCGAAGGGCGTTCTCGCATTCGGCGGCGACGTCATAGTCGAAGGTGAGGTTCTCGGGGATGTTGCAGCGATCGGCGGATCTGTCATCCAGAGGCCCGGCGCGTATATCGGCGGTGACGTCATTATTTTTGGCGGCAAGTATAAACCCGAGGACGAGCATCCACTTCGCGAAGCTGGTCGGGAAACCGTTATGTACGCCGGTTACGAAGAAGAGTTAAGAGACCTGTCGCAGAATCCGGCGGCTCTGTTTGCACCAAGCTTTACAGTCGCGTTTCTCGCTCAGCGAATCATGTCGATCCTTTTTTGGTTTGCTGTGTCGTTGGCGCTTGCGACCATCGCGCCGGGAGCGGTTAGCCGGGCTATAGCGAGATTTCAGCTCTCCACTGCCAAGGTCATCGCGATCGGCGTGGCTGCGTTTCTAGCTACGACCGTCGTCGTCGTTGGCAGCCCCAGCGTATTGCCGAATTATCTGAGCGCGATCTCCGGATTGATGGCGTTTGTTCTGGTGATGCTTGCTTATGTGTTTGGCCGAGTGACCCTGAATGTCAGCGTGGGTAAACTGATCCAGAAACGATTCTTCGGTCCTGGGAATCGTTCGGAAGCCTTGGCGATCTTGATCGGCGTCGTTATTTGGACGGTACTTTTATCCATTCCGTATATTTGGACGCTCGCTCTTTTCGTCCTCTTTTCGTCCGGGATCGGCCTCGTCCTAACTGCACGTCCGCGGCCCGAGTGGCCGTCTGCTTGAGGACGCCAACCCGTTGGCTGACAAAACTTTACATTAAAAACAAAACCCTCTTCGGTAAATTATCGTCTTAGTAAATTCGGGATGCGCTCGCCCGAGGACTGAGCGTCAGGTAATATTTAGGTACATATGAAGATCCACCGCCGAATACTGACTGTTTTTGCTATGTCTATCGTGGCCGGCACATCAACTGTTGGCTTTTCGCAGACGACGTCTTCGGCAGTAAAGCCGTCGGTGGTGCTCGGAGAAGTGACCTCGATCGAACCGAGTAAGATCGTTCTTCAGGCGAAGGACGGTACGGTCGATGTAATGCTTTCCGAGAAGACTGAATTTAAGCGTGTTCCGCCTGATAATCCTACCTTTAAGGCGGCGATAGCGTCGTCAATGAGCGACATTGGTACCGGCGATAAGGTAGCGGTTCAGGGGATTCTCGCCGCGGACAAAAAGACGTTTTCGGCACGAGCGGTCTACCTCATGACCAAATCCGACATCAGCCAAAAACAGGTGAAGGAAAGCGAACGGTGGGCGACGCGCGGACTTTCGGGTCGTGTGGCGTCAGTCGATACGATAACGAATCAGGTCAAAGTCGAGCAGCGCGGACTTGGCGCGAGTACGACGGTCGTATTAACTCCGAAAGAGGGAGCCAAGCTACTTCGCTATGCTCCGAACTCGGTTAAGTTCAGTGAAGCGAAGGCGAGTACTATTACCGAGATCCAGGCCGGTGACATGCTTCGTGCCCTCGGTGACAGGAGTGCTGACGGCTCGAGCTTTTTGGCGGAAGAGATCATCACCGGAGCCTTTCGCACTGTTGCCGGCAAGGTGAAGAGCGTCGACATTGCAAAAAACGAAGTCGTTATTTCCGATTCGCAGACGCAGAAAGATTTAACGGTTGAGCTGGGTACCGCGTCTCTTCTCAAGCAATTCCCCCCGGAAATGGCGCAGAGGATGGCCGCAGTGCAAAGTGGCGCTGCACGACCCGGGGGCCCTGGATCGGGTGGAGCGGTCAGGCCGCGGCCTGACGGATCTCAGAACGGAGCACAGCCTGGACAGGGCGGTGGCGGTCGTCCCGGAGCAGGGGCCCCGCGACGCGGCATCGACGACATGCTCGACGGCTTTCCAACAATAACCGTTAGCGATCTGAAAGTCGGCGAGGTTATCGCGGTCTCGAGCACCCGCACTAATAATCTGGAGAGGATAACGGCTATCAAGTTGCTCGCAGGCGTCGAGCCGTTTTTGCTTGCAGCTCAGGCTCAAGCAGCGGCAAGCGGAGGTCAGCGTAGGCAGGGAACTCTAAGCCTCGATATCCCCGGGCTAGACGGGTTTGGCGGACCGTAGAACGTTCTACTAATTCG
>JBKJOR010000194.1:0-2688 GCA_046595575.1 Pyrinomonadaceae bacterium
CGGCAAGAACGGTTTCGCCGTCATCGGCGTAGATCGTCGTGACCTGCGGCGGTCGATAAGTCGCGAGAGCTGAAACCTCTACCGAGTACCGAGAGTTATTGAGGTAGTACGAAAAGAGGACGCCGGTCAGTGCACCGGCCGAGAGCGCAAGCAGCAGCGACATCGACAGCCAAACGAGCTTCGATGCAAAGGAACGCGATTCAACTGACCGGACTTCCCGTTCAACAATTCTTTTTTCTCTCGCCATAAAAGTAAAACGGGCTGTTAGCCCGTTATACGACGGACTAACAGTCCGTCGTACGTTAGTTCACAAATCGCCGCATCTTTACGCTGACGACAAACCCGATCGCGATGAACGTCGAAAGAATTGCCGACAAACCCGCGCTCATAAGCGGTAGCGGAACGCCTATCACCGGTAGAAACCCAAGGGCCATCCCGACGTTAATGAATATCTGAAACGACATCGCCGTGGCGATCGACATTATTACAAGCATGCCGGCGCGTTCCGAGGCAGAGCGTGCCCCGGCTATCAGCCGTGAAAGAAGCAGTGCATACGCTATGAGGAGGGATACACATCCGATGAATCCTGTATTTTCCGCCGTCACAGCAAAAATGAAATCTGTGTGCGGCTCAGGTAAAAACTTGAGTACGCTCTGCGACGTTTCCGGGTCGCCCTTTATCCCTGACAGCCCGCCTTTGCCGACCGTTATGATCGACTGCATCGTATGATATCCGTAGCCCCGCGGATCGGCGTTTTCCGGATCGATGATCGCGTTGATCCGTTCCTGCTGGTATCGCTTTATAACACCCGTCTGCACGCCGACGTAATAGCTCGCCGGAATGAGAACGGCTGCTGCGACAAGCGCGATTATTACGTAACGGATGCGAACCGCGGAGAGAAACAGTACGGCAGCCAGGATCGGAAAATACGTTATCGCCTGACCAGCGTCCGGCTCGAGGAGGATCAGTCCGACGGGGCCGGCGAGGATCGCACAACCAATGAGCACTTCGCGCAGGGTAAGGGAACCTGATCGTTTTGCTCCGAAGTATTTCGCCAGCATCAGGACCGTCGGGATCTTGACGAACTCAGACGGCTGGAACTGGCCGATAACCGGAAGTTTGAGCCATGCCTGCTGTCCATTCACCTCGACCCCGAGCGGCGTCAGAACAAGCGCCAGCAATACAAGTCCAAAGCCGTAGAAAAATGGGGCCAGCTCGATGATGCGACGATAGTCACTAAACGCGACGACCAGAAATGCGACGAGAGCGATACACAAACCGATGATCTGTTTCGACCAGTAGCTTTCCGTTGGGAGGGCATTGCGGATCTGCCAGATCCCGAAAGATGCGATGGCGATAGCGAGAAAGGTCGTCAGCCAGTCGAAATCTCTCAGATCACGTTTTTCGATTATTGCTACCATTTGCTTTAGTCGACCGCCCTCGTCGTTCCTGTATTCCCATTACTGCCTGCGACGCTCGGGCCGCCTTCAGACGTCGGCACAATCCCCTTAGTCTTCATGTACGCCTCGTAGACTCCTTTCGCCGCCGGTGCTGCATGGCTGCCACCGAATCCAACGTTCTCAACAAGCGCGATCACAGCGATTTCCGGCTTGTACGCTGGGGCGAAACTGACGAACCAGGCGTGATCTTTGTTCCCGCCAACATCTTTCCCGAGTTCTGCGACCTGTGCTGTTCCGGTTTTACCTGCGATCTCGAATTCCGGGATCCGAATTCCGGCACCGGTTCCACCACCGTTTACGACGGCCCACATTCCCTGGACCACGACCTCTTCCTGCTCGGGTGTCATCTCGATCACCTTCGCTTCCGGATGTTGGAAACCAAAACCCTCGCGAGGCGGAATATACGTTAGATCGCCTTCCTCGCCGACTGCACCGATCGGCCGAAACTCTTTCAGGAAGTGTGGCGTGTACATTCGGCCCTTAACGCCGATACTCGCCACCGCACGCAGCATCGAGATCGGGGTTACAACGACCGTGTCCTGCCCGATTGACGCGTACACAGTTCGAATGTCGCTCCATCGCCCTTCACGTTTTTCGATGATAGGCTTCCAGCTCTTCGGTGTCTGGCTGATCTTCTCATTCGGCAGGTCGACCCCAGTACGCTTGTCGTACTCGAAGGTCTCGATCATCTCGATCATTCCTTCGATCTTCATCTTTAGACCGAGGCGATAATAATATCCGTCACATGACTTCGTGATGGCGTATGAGAGCGGCGGCGACCCGTGGCTGCCCATACAGCGGGTAAACTTGTTGCCGATCTGAATACCACCGCCGCACGCCAGGTTCGAATTCTTTACCGTGATCACGCCCTGCTGGAGAGCTGCTACGGACTCGGGTATCTTCCATGTCGAACCCGGCGGGTAACGACCCTGGATGGCTCGGTTATACAGCGGCCGTTTTTCGTCCTGCCAGTATGCCGCGATCTGCTTTCTACCCTCGGGGGTTTTGCTGCCTTGAACGAATACGTTGGGATCAAACGACGGGAGCGAGGCCATTGCCAGCATCTCGCCATTGTTCGGATCCATCGCGATGATCGTTCCGCGCTTGGTAACCGATCCGGCGAGTTGCTGTTCGGCGGCGAGCTGAACGTCGAGGTCGATCGTCGATACCATGTCCTGGCCCGCCTGCGCGGGCACTACGCCGATCTCGCTTTGGACACGCCCTCGAC
>JBKJOR010000202.1:0-6073 GCA_046595575.1 Pyrinomonadaceae bacterium
CGAAAGTGGAAAATCTGCGTAAGCAATTTCCCGCTCTGTTTTTGGCGAAATAGAACCCGGCCGGCGGCGCCTAAAATCAGCTTGCGAGCTTAATCAATATGAAGATAATCCTGATAATATTCGCCGCATTCGGCGCCCTTGGTTTAGTAGCGTTCAACGCTGAAAAGGAGAAGATCGACAACGAACCGGAGCCAGCAGTTACAGGTGCTCGACCTGAAGCGGCTCCGTCCTCGGGCAAGCCTCTGGTGCTGGTCGAATTATTCACCTCCGAAGGCTGCTCAAGTTGCCCGCCCGCCGATAGGAACCTGATCAAACTAAGTGACGAACAGGCCGTGCCGCAGGTCGAGGTTGTCACTCTCGCGATGCACGTCGACTATTGGAACAGACTGGGGTGGACGGATGTGTTTTCGTCATCACAATACAGCGAGCGTCAGGGATCTTACTCGGAAAAGTTCAAGCTCGACGGCGTTTACACGCCGCAGATGGTCGTGGACGGACAGACGCAGTTTGTCGGGGGCAGGTTGGGAGAGGCGGAGAAAGCCGTCGAGGCGGCCGCAAAAACACCGAAAGGCAGTATCGTGCTTTCGGCAACGGACAGCAAACTTGGCGTAAAGATCTCGGCGCTGCCTGATCACTTGCCAGCGAACGTGTTTGTCGCGATCGCCGAAAGCGATCTTTCGACCGCCGTCAAGAACGGAGAGAACGGCGGTAAAACCTTGAGGCACACGTCTGTCGTACGTGAATTGAAAGTCATCGGCGAGGTGGCCGCTGGGGACGATTCGTATACGGCGGAAATACCACTTCAAATTCAAGCCTCTTGGAAAAAACAAAACTTGAAGATTGTCGTCTTTGCACAAGTCGAGCAGACCGGAAAGATCATCGGCGTCGGCCAGTTAAAATTGTAAGAGCCAGCCGTAATATACGTATAGATCGACGGCGGTTATTATCGCGGCCGCGTAAAAGCTCATCGTTGGGCGGTTCTAAAAAGTCGCGTCCAGGAGTCTGGTAGAGTGCTGCCAAAATGTTGGAATAGATTTTGCGGTTTTGAGTATTTCCTCAATGCCGCCTCTGCGGGAGTTCGGACGCGGGTCCGCATGATCTTGCCGATGCGCGAATTAAATTTGAATATCCGTCGCGGTGCGGTAAACACCCCGTAACATAATTGGAGAAAACATGAAGATATCGAAACTATCACCCAGCTTATTATCTCTCGCCCTGGCGATCCTCGGGGGACTTCTGACCGTCTCGGCCGCCTCTATCTCGGAAGTGAAAAGCGCCCCGCAGGAACAAACTGACAAGATGGCGGGTGCAAAGATGGCGGGTGAAAAGATGGCCGGTGAAAAGATGGCGGGTGACAAAATGGTAGGCGATAAAATGGCGGCCAGGAAGCCCATGAGAAAAAAACGCTCAATGAAATCAACCAACACATTGAGATCACGTCGGGCTATGAGATCACGCCGGGCGATGAGATCACGCCCCGCGATGAAGGCAGTCACGATGACGGACAATAAAATGAAGAGTCAATAATTTTAGTCGGCAAGCTATCGGGAAAGGGCCTTTGGTATTCTTGCCAAGGTCTTTTTTCTTGGAAGTTCCCGCAAAATTGATTTTCGGTCTGATCGTAAAGGGCCTGCATCCGGCAAACCAATGGATGAAAATATTACGCGCGGCTCTGTAAACTGGTCGGCATAGGAATAATCTTCCGCTTGTTTGATATTACTCATTTGAGAGGAGCGGCTCGCGGAGGCTCACATGAACTTTGGCTTTAGCTGCTATCCAGATGTTGAAAGGATAAAGCGAGGAAGAATTTTTATGAACTATAAGATCATTTCAGTATTGATCATCGCCGTAATAGCGACAACCGTCTTTATTGCGGCGGGTAGGGCGAAGGTCAATACGGTCGAAAAAGATGTAAACGCCGTCGGGTACGAAACTGTCTCTACGTCACCTGTCGTTCCTGCTGATTCCTTTGTGCCGCTGGTCGCCGACGAAAAAGCGTCCCCAACGGACGAAGATGTTCTGATCTCTGCCGGAAAGGCGAGTACGGCACCACCTTTCAGTGAAGGCCAATGGATAAATTCGGATCCGCTATCGCTCGAAAAATTACGCGGGCGGGTCGTGCTGGTCGATTTCTGGACGTTCGGGTGCTACAACTGCGTTAATACATTGCCGGCTCTGAAAAGCTACAACAGTAAATACGGCGACAAAGGGCTCACGATCGTTGGAGTTGAGACACCGGAGTCCAGTCCGGAACGGGTGTTCGCCAACCTCGTCGCCGCGGTCAAAAAGCACGATATCACCTATCCCATCGTTACCGACTACCAAAGCGCGACCTGGCGGGCCTATAACGTCAATGCGTGGCCGACCATTATAATTCTCGACAAACAAGGACGCATCCGTTATAGGCATGTAGGCGAAGGCCGTTACGACGTGCAGGAACAGGTGATTCGAACTCTACTTGCCGAGGGGGACGGTGATACCCCGAGTGTTTCAAATGACAACGTTTTCACCGGCGAGAAGATCACGAGATCCGAGGGCGAGTGGCGAAATTTGCTGACACCCGCCGCTTTCCACGTGCTTCGTGAAAAAGGAACGGAAAGGCCTTTCACCGGCGATCTGAATGAAAATCACGAAGACGGAGACTACTACTGCGCCGCCTGCCATTTAAAGCTTTTCAGCTCGAAGACAAAATTTGAATCGGGCACAGGCTGGCCGAGCTTTTTTCAGGCAGTCGATAAGCGTAATGTTACCGAAGTCAGCGATAAAAGTTTCGGTGAAACGCGAACGGAAGTTTTGTGCAGCCGATGCGGTTCGCATCTCGGCCACGTTTTCGACGATGGTCCGGAGCCGACGGGATTGCGTTACTGCATGAACTCGGTGGCCTTAAAGTTCGAAAAGAGCAAGTAGAACTAGCATTGAGTTCACGGTCTCGACTCGCGACGCATTTCGTTGATCTACCAGTCTTGCGTTTTTTAAGGGTCGGGCAGCGGTGAACATAAATTAATATGTTCGGTTTCGGTGGCCAGCGGCAGATGGAATGGGAAGCGTTCGAGGCAGAAGCCTTGCCGCTGATGGGAGACGTTTTTCGCGTCGCAAAATATCTGACGCGCAATCAAACCGAGGCCGAGGATGTGACGCAGGAGACTTTCGTCCAGGCACTTCAGTCGTTTCACCGGTACACGCCGGGCACGAACTGCCGAGCCTGGCTGGTTACGATCCTCTACCACGTGAACAGCCGTCGTCGTCGCAAACTAGGACAGCTCAAACTGGTCGAGGACGTGGAGGAACAAATTGCTCAAACCGTCGCGTTCGTACCGCCGATCCCGCAGCATCTGACGGACGACGAGATCCTTAAGGCGCTGACGGGGATCCCCGAGAATTTTCGCAATATTCTCCTGTTGACGGACGTCGAGGATTTTTCTTACAAGGAGGTCGCTGAGATGCTGCAAGTGCCGATTGGCACCGTCATGTCACGTCTGCATCGCGGACGGCGCCTTATGCGTCAGCAGTTGACGGAATACGCGCGAAAAATGGGTCTTGCGGCCGAGGGGTGATCGAATTATGAATTGTCATCAGTTTAGTGAATTACTGGACTCTTATATCGGCGACGAACTGCTGGTCGAAACAAACCACGACGTCCTGCGGCATTTGGAAGTTTGTCCTGGTTGCCGCGAGGACCTCGCCGCACGCCGAAGCTTACGGACTAAGCTCCGATCCGCAGTCAGAAATGCGCCCGATTCTCAAATTGACCCGGTTTTCGCGCAAACTCTGCGACGACGGCTTGGCGAGAACGCACTGCGGTCAAGATGGGGCAGATTTTCGTTCGAGAACTCCTTTCATGGCGTGAGATCGTTGACGATGGTGGCGGCAGGTATTTTTCTAGTCGCCGTTATCGGATTTTACGTGATCAAACAACAAAGCGAGCCGGCTGAGCAAGCATCGCTCGCGGAAAACAGATCATCCGCGATCAACGGCTCGGCCGGTCCAGTCCAAAGATCACCAGTGTCTTCGGACGGCCTCACACAGGCGACACAGATCGTTTGGCAACAGATCACCGATATGGCCATCGGCGATCATAGGAACTGTGCTCTTAAATTTAACCTGAAAGAAAGTCCGATCAGTCTCGCCGCCGCCGCGAAAAAATACGAGAAATACAATCGTGATCTCGATAAGACCGTAGTCAAGTCGCTGAGCGGACTTTTTCCGGGATCGACACAGGGCGAGATCAAATTGGTCGAAGCGCATTCCTGCGTCTTTGAAGGCAAACGTTTCGCCCATATTGTCTTGCGCCGGCAAGATCATACTATCTCGGTTCTGGTCACGGACGCCGATCGGCAAATACCGGAGGGCGAATCGATAGTCAGCGATGCGGCCGGCGATCTTCAAGCGGTGCATTTTAAGACCGGGCATCACGCGGTCTTCGTCATTTCCGATATGACCGAGATCGAAAATCATTTTGTCGCCCAAAAAGTAATCCCCGCTATCAAAAGGCATCTCGAAAAGTTTGAGGTTTGAGGGCTGATCGGGCTACATTGCGATCGAGGGATGGCATACTGAGTCTGTTTACGGGTCGGGCTTACGTCAACCGACCTGGGTAGACAAGGAACTAAACTTCTTGAACGCAAAACTTATCTATTTGAGCGGAGCGATGCTCGACTGCAGCGATGCGGAATGCCGTGACTGGCGGGAATACGCCAAAGTGAATTTGAAGTGCCCGACCCTCGACCCGATGGTTCGCGATTATCGCGACCGGCCAATGGACGGGATGCTCGATATGGTTCACAACGACAAAGCCGACATCGACCGGTGCGATACAATTTTGGTCAACTTCATCAAGCCGAGCGTCGGGACAAGCATGGAAGTTTTATACGGATGGGAGCGCGGCAAACATATCGTAGTTGCGGCATCGCCGGACATAGTCGTCAGCCCGTGGCTCATCTACCACAGCCACCACGTTTTCTCGTCGATCGGTGATGCCATCGAGTATATCAACACGTCGGCACCCGAATAGTTCCCGCGTCGCGCTCGTGTGTCGCAGTATTGCGGCGTATTCCGTCTGTCTGCGAGAATCGCCGTATGCGGAATGAATTGAATAGAGTGATCACTTGAGGAGAATCTTCAGGTGGAATCGGTCGCGCCCATTAATGACGATCTGAATGCCGTCCATCGATACCTGACGGGATGAAGGTGAACTCCTCGGCTACGCCGCTCGGTGTGCGGAAAAGCTCCGCTTTTCTGAAGCCTGCTGTAGTTCAGGCGGCTCCGCCGCCGCTACGGGGGCGGCATAGCCGCAGAGTATGTTTGGTGTAGACGGCGAAGCATAGCTTCGCCGCACACCGACTGGCAAAGCCCAGGAAGGATTAGCGCACACATCTGTTCGACGACAGGCGTCAGCATCCTACTGAATATGAAAAAGCGGCCCCTGAGGCCGCTTAGAACTGGTTTGTAAAACCGGCATAGACAGGGCGAGAACTATTTCTCGGCAACGCCCGCGACCAAGTCGCTGATCGCAGACGTGTTATCAAAACTGGCTGTCACGTCACCGTAGATGACGTCAGAATTTCCGCCGCCCGTGATTACGTATCGAGGAGGAAGAAATGTCGAAGAAAGATTTTCGGGAACGTATGTCATCCTGTTATACGGTGCAACCACGACGTTACCGATCACCTGACCGTTACCACCGCCGTTTCGAACCCAGCCCTCTTCACCCGTGACAATGATGAGTCCCTTGAAACTAAAGCCACCTAGGTTCGTCAGTTTTCCAGTGACCACCAACACTCCTCCGCCATCTCCACCAACCTGGCAGCTTCCCTCACAAAAAGTTATGCCAGTACCCTGTGCAAAGTTTCCAGGGTCTGTAAGATTCCCGCCCGGAGATACAAAATATCGACCCGAATTCTGCGCGGATGTCCGCAATTGGTCCACTAAGGCGTCGAGAGCTTGGGGAGACGCTTGCCAGGAAGGAAGCGATGCCCCCAGCAATGCAGGCGGCGGCGTCATCTGCGCCGGATTTCCACTCGGAGGATGTGACAGGACGTACTCAAGATTTGTGGTGTTTGTCAATCCGAAGGAG
>JBKJOR010000306.1:0-2906 GCA_046595575.1 Pyrinomonadaceae bacterium
GTTCATCTACGATGTAGAAAATAAACAAGTCAAAGTTCAGATCGTCGATTCAAATGGAAATGCGACCGGCACTACCGGCGAATATTTTTACGACGGCGACGGAAAACGTGTGAAGAAATATGTCCCACCCCAAGGCGAGAATCCCGGCGAGACGACCTTGTTTGTTTACGACGCTGCCGGAAAATTGATCGAGGAATACTCGACGATAGTCGCCTCAGAACAGGAAGCTAAAGTCGCATACCTCACCAACGACCACCTTGGCTCACCGCGGATCAACACCGATGCGAACGGAGCTGTAACCGCGAGACACGACTACCATCCATTCGGTGAGGAAATCGCTACATCGCAACGAACGGCAGATTTAGGATATGCCGGTGATATGTTGCGTAAGCAGTTCACCGGCTATGAACGTGATGAGGAGGTTGATCTGGATTACGCTAGGGCACGGATGTACGCGAGCAAACTTGGACGATTTACTACAACGGATCCGTCGCAGAAAAGTGTCGACAAGATGAGTCCGCAGACATGGAACCGTTACACGTATTGCTATAACAATCCTTTGACATTGGTTGACGAGAACGGTAAATGGCCGACTGGCACACATTCAAGGATCATCAATCAAGCTCTGAATATCATGTCAGAGAAATTTCGTAGTTCTGTGAGGTGGGGAAGTATCAAAACGGATTATCCTGGCACGGTATTGGAGCGAAATGCTCACAAGCATGCGATGACTCCCGCGAGCCATATCACAAAGAGTTGCGACGTCAATTGCGCAAAGGGCAAGGCGCAGGAACAGGCGATGGAGTTTGTGAATACAAATTTGAATAAGGCCTCCGAAAAGTTTAAGGAGGCTCAGAAATATGAGCAAGGTTCTGATCAAGGAGTCGCGTTAGTCAAAGAGTCGCTTACCTATTTTGGCCGTGCGATTCACACCGTTATGGACAACGTGTCGCCCGCGCATGAGGGCTTTCAGATTTTTACCGGTTATACAACGACACTTGCGAGCTCGGGCGTCGTGGGCACCGCCCAAGACATTAGTGACCACGACAAGGTTGAGGAAAGGGACCCCAGCAAGCAAGAATACGACGTAATGTCGGATCGTATCCGTGCTCTTTTTCAGGAGGTCTATGGACAGGACGCATACAACAGCTCTGTGTCGGAGGAAGAGCGAAAGAAGACGCGGGAGCGGTCATCCCAACCAGGATTTTCAGTCGCATTCTAGAATTGTATGAACAAACGATTACTTCTAATTTTCTTCTTAGTCTTGATCGTCGTGGGGCTAATTCCGTTTCCCACTACTGTTGTCACAAAGTGGTCGGTTCGCCTTGTTGATCAAACGGGATTGCCTATCGCTGACACACATGTGGCACAGTCGTGTGCGCACGATACATATTTCACGAATTGGGATATTTGTGCAGAACAGTCCGATGCACGACAAAAGACGGACCAAAATGGACATGTAGAATTCTCTGAGAAAAGGATTTGGTTAAGCCTGATTTCGCGAGGGCTTAGAGCGCTCGTCCATAACATTCTACGTCTGTTCCATGGAAGTATAGGCATTAGCGCAACCTTATTCGTATACAGTGAGTTTGATTTGGATCCTTCGGTAATAAACCTTAATTCTGGTCCACCTAAAGACGGACTAATCATCTTGAAAAGAAAAGGTTGAGCCACCGATCGTCGAACGGTTCCGCCAAATGGACAGCAGCGCGAAGGCCCCGTCCCGATCAGAACGGGGCCTGACATAATTAACAATGAGGGAGCCTTACTTCACAACCAAGCTTTTGACCAGGAATGCGTAGGTGTCGGCTTGTTCGCACATGCGTAAGAAAAACTCCCCTCCGCTTTGTCGATCCAACCGGCGAGACCGCAGATGTCAAGTTCGATGGTCTTTGTACGGACTGTGATAATGATTTCGGCTGGCCATTTCGAGTCTACCAATCCGGCAGCTTTATGCACGCAACGAAGATACTTTGGACCGGGTGATCGCAAACGTTTTAACTGCCATCGCGGCTGGAGCAATAACCGGTGTAATTTGCCAAACTTTGGGGTCGAAGTCAGAGAGGCAAAGCTAATAAATATTCATGAGTTTTGATTATCATAGCCGTATATGCGGATCCTCAAAGTTCCTCGCAATGCAGTAACGAACGCTAAGCCGATACGTAAGCGATTCGTTATTCACGAACATCACGCGACGCGTTTGCATTTTGACCTGCGGCTTGAGATCGGCGGGACCGGAAAATCGTGGGCGGTGCCGAAAGGTCCTTCGATGGACCCGGATGACAAACGCCTCGCCGTAGCGGTTCCCGATCACAGCCTTAGTTATTTTAAATACGAAGGTACTCTCGCCGAGGGCACGTATGGTGCGGGCGAGGTGCGGATCTGGGACAGCGGTAAGTATGAGACGCTTGTCGATCCGCAGCTGCAGTATGACGAGGGCAGGGTCGAATTCAGTTTTCTCGGTAAGAAGGTGCGGGGAGAATTCATTCTCGTCCGAATGAGTGGTCCAAAGAGTGCGGGCGGGAAGAACTGGTTGTTGATCAAGCGGGATGATCAATTTGCCGATATAGACTGGCGTTTGAAGACGATCATCCCGGTCTAAACCCGCTGAATCGGCGACCTGTGGTAGACTCAGTGCATGGCTACTGGTCCGATATCAATTTCCCGCCGTCACGTCCTTGGAGATTACTACAGCAGATGCGACGCGATCGTCAGTGTTCCGGTGTATCTAGACAGCTCGAAAGGCGAGATGCTTGGTTACTGTGATCAGGGTCTCGGACACTACGCCGATGCGTTTTCGTTTCATCTTCCTGATGACGTCTGCAAAAAGCTTTCAGCCGGCCATTTCACATACGCTTTCGAATTCGATTACGCAGAACGAAAGGCCACCCCGGGTCGTTTCCGAC
>JBKJOR010000327.1:0-3435 GCA_046595575.1 Pyrinomonadaceae bacterium
GTGACGAGTGCAGTTGGTACCAGCCGTACTCCGATGACTCACAACCTTGATATCGGTGTTTACTACCCGATCAAGTTTAGCGAAGACATGCAGCTCCGTTTCACGGCGGACTGGTTCAACGTCACCAACACCCAGCGTGCGGTTACCTTGGATCAGACCTTCCAGATCAACAGCGGTGTTACTGGTGTCGCGCCGGTGAACAATCCGTTCTTCGGAACTGGATTGATCTTCCAGTATCCGTCAGCTCTTCGCCTTGGTGCGAAATTCAGCTTCTAAGTATTCTTTCGAAAACTTAGGAACCTTGAATCGGGAGGATTAATTTCCTCCCGATTTTTTTTTCTTCAAAGGTAGTTATCTGATAGACTTTGAGACACCTCAAAACGGTCCAGGAGTTCTGTTCTATGCGTTCCGCACTTCTTACGGCTGTCTTATCGGCTTTGACGTTTTTATTGGTATCTTCGCCCCCGGATCTCAGTGCGCAAAGCCGCACGAACCAAAGCGGAACAGGAGGGATCCATCAAGTTCGCGGGAGAATCTATCTCCCCACCGGTCAGTCCCTCGACACTCCGATAGAGATCGAGCTGCAATCGACCTTCACTTCTTTGAAAGTGTTTACCGACAGTGGCGGAGCCTTCGTATTTTCCAATCTCTCACCCGGAAATTACTCGGTGATCGTAAATGCGGGTGAGCGTTTTGAACCGTCTCGCGAATATCTGACCATCGACACGGAAGTACAGAGCACAGTTCCCATGCGCCCGATCCCGAAAACGATCACTGTGCCGGTGTATCTCCAGTTCAAACGCGGAGTGATCTTGAAAAACGAGGTCATTAACGCGAAGTGGTCGACGGTTCCGAAAGAAGCGGTCCAGCGGTTGAAGAGCGGTGTCGAGCTTATACAGTCAAATAAGCCGGTCCAGGCCGAAGCTGAATTTCGAAAAGCCATACAGCTTGCTCCGACATTCGCACCGGCCCACACCGAACTCGGAAAGCTTTTGCTTCAGACAGGTCGGTTAGAAAGTTCCCTTGATTCGTTTCGATCCGCGATCCGCTACGACGAGTCCGATTTCGAAGCGCATTTGAACCTAGGTGTCGCATTTCTAAATCTGAAAAAATACGATCAGGCGGAGCCGGAATTGGTCGCGGCTGCTTACCTGAATCGGAGTGCAGTCACACCGCACTATTACCTCGGCATCGTATTCGTTATGAAAGACGATCTAGACGTCGCGCAAAAGGCATTCGAAACTGCACGCGAGCTAAAGGGAGCGAAAAGCCTCCCGAATATCCACAAGTATCTCGGTCGAATCTACAAGAAGAAAGATATGGAGAAGGAAGCGATTCGCGAACTGGAAACCTATCTCAAGCTCGCACCGACGGCCCAGGATGCTGAAAAAGTCAGGAAGGATATTTCTGATCTGAAAGCGAAGACAATAAAAAATGCCTTCGTTTGAGCGGATCTACCGAGACTCGGTCCACAACATAATCCGCTTGAAGACGGACTCGCCTGAAGGCGAGCTTATCGCGCGTCTCGTTGATTCCGCCGAATTTCAGAGGCTACGTCGAGTCCGGCAGCTCGGACTTGCACATTTCGCATATCAAGGCGCCGAGCATTCGCGCTTCACTCACAGTCTGGGTGCCTTTCATTTGGCCACGCGGATCCTGGCCAAGCTCGTCAACAAGTACGATATTTCCCCCGAAGACCAGGTCGCCGTTCGTGTCGCTGCACTGATCCATGATGTGGGCCACGGCGCTTTTTCCCACGTTCTTGAAACTATCCTCGGATTTCATCACGAAGATTTTACCGTCGAAACCGTGTTGAGCTCTGAAACCGAAGTCGGAATATTATTGAATGAATACTCGAGCGATCTCGCTTCTCGCGTCGCCGACATTATTCGTGGGACGTTTCGTCCGATGGCTCTCGCTCAACTTGTCTCGTCGCAGCTCGATGTCGATCGGATGGATTACCTACTTCGCGACTCGCTGATGACGGGCGTGAAATACGGTGTGTTCGATCTCGAATGGATAATCAAATCTCTCGAAATAAACGAAGCTGACGATCAACTCTATGTCTCCGCCCGGGGCCTCTACGCGGTTGAAGATTACCTTCAAGCGCGATACTACATGTTTCGCCAGGTCTATTTTCATCGAACGCTGCGGGCCGCGGAAACGATCCTTCACGCGCTTCTTCGGCGGGCACTCTTCCTCTTTGCCAACGGCAAACCCGTTTGGCATGCACCGGGCACCGCGTTCGAGCGCATATTGAGCGGCGAAAAGCTGAGCTTGAAGGAACATTTGGAGCTTGATGATTCCGACGTCATTTACTACATCAAACAATGGCAGCGGTCGAGCGATCCGATCCTCGCCGACCTTTCAAAACGGTTTCTGAATCGTCGACTGTTCAAAGCCTTCGACCTCGACATGCCCGAAGCTGAACGAAAACGCTTCATTGCGGAGGCTCGCGAACTGGTCGAGCAGCGCGGCTTCGATCCGGAATATTATTTCGTTGAAGATAAGGCGGGCGACGTGCCGCATTATTTTTATACTAGCGACCGGTCCAAACCGAAAAATCTTATCTACGTCGAGGACGGATTTTCACAACCGAGGATTCGTGAGATCTCAGAGGTGAGCAGTGCGGTCCGCGGACTGCAAGCGGAATATCGAATTCATCGTGTCTGCTTTCCGGCCGAACTGGAAGAAGAGATCGCGAGACTCTATCACCGTTGATCTTCGCATTATGTCCGTGTCCGGAGCTTCGTTATTCATCAGCCTTGTCTTGGTTCTATCAACCGGGGCGGTCGCCCAGCGCGTCGCGATCATCACCGCCGACAGGTCTGCCCGTGACCTCGAGTATGCGACCAGCCTTGCCGGGCGGATGTCGCGTCCGATCAAGGTCCTCGATGGCGAAATGGCGGATGCCGCATTTCGATCTATCAATGCCCTGAGTCCGTTTAACATGACGGTTGGAGAGGCCCGGTTGGCCTCGATCGTAATTGGATGCGATTACCTGATCCTGGTCAGGACCGGAGCGCAGCGTCGCACCTCATTTTCCCGGCCGGAATATTACGAATCGTTCACTGCCCTCTATCTCGTCAGCGGCCGTACAGGCGAGCTTCTACACTGGAGATCTGTAAGCTTTGACGGAGACGTACAGGAGCGGGCCGATCGCGCCCTTGCGGACTCGATCAACGCATCGGCTGCCGACTTGATCGACCACATGAAGATGCGGGTCGACCATGAAACGCCCCGCCGTATCGAAGAAGTTCCGCCCGACGATTCTCCCGCTTCATTGGGATTGAAGCCTCCGATCCCGTACCAACGGATCAAGCCCGAATACACTCCCGCTGCGTTTCTCTACGACATACGCGCAACGGTGGAGATCGAAGCCGATATTGCTCTCGACGGCTCCGTGCTCGCGGCTCGGATCGTACGGTGGGCCGG
>JBKJOR010000382.1:0-3734 GCA_046595575.1 Pyrinomonadaceae bacterium
CCGGAAGAAAACGCCCGTTGTACTGCGATTCCTGCGCGACCGTGTAGGCACCGCAGTTCAGCAGCGCGAGGACTTCTCCGGGCTGAACATTGTCCGGCAGCAGTCGATGATCTGGCAATCGGCCGTGGCCTTCGACATCGAAATAAACGTCGCCGCCGTCGCAAAGAGGTCCGGCGAGTTTGTAGGGGATGTTGTGTTCGATGCCGGCCCGCGTCGCCGAGATCAGGTGGTAGTACCATTTGTAGGTTTCCATCGAGAGCAGGATGTTGAACCCGGCATCGGTCAGTAACCATGTGTCATTTTCGATTTTCGATTTTCGATTTGCGATCTCATTTTGTGAAACGGGTCTCTCCTTCCTATTTCTCACCGTTGTCAGACAAACTCCCGCGTCCGCGATTATGCTTCGGCCCGGCTCGAGGAGAAGCGTGATCCGATTGAGCAGATCGCTCGCACCTGAATCCGCCGCGATACTGGTCGTCATTTTCCACGCTTCGCGAATCGCATCGGCAGGTTCGAAATCCGCCGAAAACATCTCGCGTTGTTCGGTAGGGAACTCGGCCGACTGGGAACGATCGCGAAGATAATTTACCGGAAACCCACCGCCCAAGTTGATATGTTCCAGTTCGACTCCGGTCTCGTTGCGGATCCGCAGCAGGGCGTCGAACAGCGTCGCAAAAGCTTCGGCGTACGCCTGGGGTTCCGGATTCTGGGAGCCGATGTGTAGGTGGATGCCGCGAAGATCGAGATGTGCTGAATCCTTGTATTTACGAAATGCGTCGAACGCCTCATCCGGCATCATTCCGAACTTCGAAGTTAGAAGTGCAGTCTGCAAACCCGAGTGCGTTCCGGTTTCAATTTCGGGAACGAGACGAAGGCTGACGTTCGCACGCTTGTCCAAACGCCGCGCAGTTTCCTCGATCAGCGAAAGCTCGAATAGGGAATCAACCTGGATCGCATAGATGCCGGCCTCGATCGCATTCTCGATCTCCCAGACCTCCTTGCTTGTACCGTTAAAAATAATCTGCTCGCCGGCGAAACCGACCTTGAGCGCTTTCCAGAGTTCGCCACCGGAGTTGACCTCGATGTCGATGCCAGCGCCTTTCACCGCTCGCAAGATCCCAAGCGTCGACATCGCCTTTGCGGCGTAGCAGATCTTCAGCGAACAATCGACGACCGATGCGCTTTTCTTCAGGCGTTCGATGTTGTGACGGATTCGCGACTCGCTGTAGACGAACAGCGGCGACCCGTGCTCGCGTGCAAGTTCGACGGCATTGACGCCATCGATGTGAAGCTGGTTGTTACGAACCTCGAGAAAGCTCTCGATCTCCCAAGCCTGGGTCATAAGAAACTTTTAGCCGCGGATTTTCACGGATGACGCGGATAAGAAAAGATTTTACCCGCGCATTTATTTTTGTTAACCGACGTTAATTCTGTCTCTCGCCAAATCTCTCTTTTCTTATCCGCGTCATCCGCGCAAATCCGCGGCTAGTTATTCTTTTTCAACTGAATCCCCGTCCCTCGCGGATGCAAACCGGGGAGCGTAATCGGGAGTTTACCGGTGATGTCCTGCGTTCCGAGGTCCGCACGTGCCGCGGCGCGTTGGAGCGACGGCATGTCACCGTAGGCGACAAGATAAGTTTTGATTTCAGGAAAGGCTCCGAGCACGTACGGATTGCCGAAGCTGATCCCAATAACGCGCTTGTTCGCCGCAAGAGCCTCACGCAGAATCGCGGCGCCATTCTCGGGGACACCGACGCTGTTCTTCGCTCCCGAACGCACGCGGCCATAGAGTCCTACGATAACTACATCCGCCTCGCTCACAACTTTTCGTGCAGCGTCGATCTGCTGCTGGAGAGTGTTTTCCTGAATGTACGCAGATGCGAATCGCAGCCCGTTCGATCGTAATCCACCAACAAAGCTATTCATCACCGCGGCGTCAAAGCCGTTTGATATTCCGAGAACGGCGATCTTATTTGTTCGATCAAGCGGCAGATCTTGATTAGCATTCCGGACGAGGGTGAGGGCTTTCGTCGCGATCTCGTCTGTGAGCGCAAGCGTATCGGCATTCGAAACTATGGTGTCGATCCGATCCAGCGACGTCATTCGATCCTTAAACAGACCGAGCTCGTGTTTCCATGCAAGCTGTCGCCGGACGGAGTCGTCGAGCCGAGCCATGGGAATTCGTCCTGATACCAGGGCGGCTTTGATTCCTCGAATCATTGCATCGACATCAGCCGGCTTTTCGAGTATATCGGTACCGGCGAGAAACGCCCGGACGCCCGCTTCTTCCTGTGTGAAATAGATCGTCAATCCGCTCATGCTCATCGCATCGGAAACGATCAGTCCCTTGAACTTCATGTCGTTTCTCAAAAGGTCGGTCTGAACTTTGGCCGAGAGCGTTGCAGGTATCGTCGCCGATTGATTAACGATCTCAGCTCCATGTTCGGCATCGCCCTGGATAAAATTCTTTAGCGGTTTAACTTCTTCGCTGTCGATCTGCGGCAGAGCGATATGGGCGATCATGATCGAGCCGATGCCTGCATCGACAGCTTTGCGAAACGGAACGAGTTCTGTCTGTTCGAGGCGGGCCCTCGAATAATCGATGATAGGCAAGCCGCGATGAGAATCGACGGCCGTGTCGCCGTGACCGGGAAAATGTTTGGCGGTCGCGATCACGCGCTGGCTCTGAATACCTTCCGCGAATGCAATGCCGAAGCGGGCGACATCACTTGGATCCTCACCGAAACTGCGAACATTGATCACGGGATTCGCGGCATTGTTATTTACATCGAAGACCGGCGCGTAGACATGCTGTATGCCGATCGCGCGTGCTTCGCGTCCCGTCACGACGCCCATCCGACGAGCGTATTCCGGATCTCCTGTCGCCGTAACAGCCATCGCCCACGGGAAGTTCGTCGCATCCTCGAACCGCATTCCGATGCCGGTCTCGGCATCCAGCGACATTAGTAGCGGGGTCGAGGCGGCTTCCTGCATGCGGTTGGCGAGATGCGTCGTCTCATAGATCGGCGCACCAAAGAATATGACCCCGCCGATCTTGTTCTCGACGACGTGCCGCCGCAGATCTTTGAAAAATACGCTGTCCTGATTGGCGAATCTAGCATTGACGCCCACATGAATAAGCTGCCCGACCTTTTCGTCGACCGACATCTTTTTGAGTCGTTTCTCGGCGAACTTCCACGACTTTTCCGATGGCTCGAGCCGAGACGTCTGTGGGGGAATTGAACCGCCGAGACGCGGAGACGCCAAGAAAATTCGCGACCGGGGGAGTGAGTGACTCGGTGAAGCGGTGAAGGAGACGGTCTCTGCTAGGAGGAGAGCAACCGTTAGGATGCTGACGAAGAGACTTCTTTTTCGTGCAGGTTCGTGTGAGTTCGTGGTTTCAGTATCCGCGCGCCGGATACCTGGAACCACTAACTTACACGACGGCACACTAAAAAGACCGTTAAGACACGATGAGGTTATTTTTGAAATATTCACAATCACTCGGTTTCAACCGTAACACTCGGGATTATCAGACTAGTAACAAAGGCGACGATCACCGTGATCGAGCTGCCGATCAGCGCGAACCATGGCCACGCGATGACGGGCCCTGGGAGGAACTTATTGGATGCGAGAAGTATGTAGGTCATTACTAAAATGCTGACGATCATGCCGGTCAGTGCGTGAACCTCACGAGCGCGTTTTATGAATGCTCCGACCAGGAACACGCCGAG
>JBKJOR010000474.1:0-4264 GCA_046595575.1 Pyrinomonadaceae bacterium
TTCGTAACCACGAATAGGGAACTCTCGCTCGCGAGTAGATCAGAAACGACTTGACCTCCGAGATCGCTCGACCACAGTCTGGCTGCGGCCGTTACGTCGACCGCGTGCAGGCGTCTGTCGTTGTCGACAAAATATACCGCTGAGTTGGAACCCGCGACGGGAATCGACAAGTCCGGCAAAGCCGCGTAATCCCAGCATTTGCTGAAGGCCGTCGGCTCATCTCCGCTAAAGGCCGTCGCACTTGTTGCGCTGGATACGACATATAGACCAAGGAACATCAATAATCCGACGAGCGACAGCATGGCGGCGACGGAACGGTTGTTTCTTTGAGATCGTTGAGCCATTTTCACGCACTGGGAGCTGCGAAATAAAGCGAAGGAAGATTCTAGCACAGCAACTTGACCGCTATAGATTGATGAAGGTAATATCCGAAAACGTTGCAATAAACTATGTAAAAGGAGCCTCCTACTATGTCATTCAACAAAATTATTATCGTCGGAAATCTCGGTCGCGATCCCGAGCTTCGTTACACTCCGCAGGGCGTCGCGGTTTGTAATTTTTCTCTCGCCACAAACGAAAAAAAGCGTGACAAGTCGGGCGAACTTCAGGACGTCACGACTTGGTTTCGAATAACTCTCTGGCGAAATCAGGCGGAGAATGCCGCCAAGTATCTCACGAAGGGAAGCCCGGTTTATATTGAAGGGCGTCTCGGAGTAGAAGAGTGGACGGATCGAGATGGAAAAAACCGTCACACGCTTGAGGTGCAGGGAACGGAGATGCACTTTATCAGCGCTGGTTCCCGAGGTGGTGAGGAATACTCAGGTAGTGAATCGCCATCCACCGCTGAGTTTGCTGGACCAGCAGACCGCTCTACTTCGGGAGCGGCAACAGCGCCAGCACCAAGCGGCGACGACGACATTCCTTTCTAGGCTAATTTTCTTTTAGTGGTAATCGGCCGGGCGTTAGCTATCTCGCTAACGCTCGATTTTTTTTCTAGAGCGAAGCACCGATCCGGCGGAACCTTTCAAAGCGACCTTTCACAAGTTGGGCAGGCGGCAGGGCCATCAATTCTTTAAGGTTCTTTGTGATTGACTTTTTCAGATCGGAAGCGATCACGGAAAATTTACTCTTAACTTTCGAATCAGCGTCCTCTTCAGTTTCGATTTCCCATGCCTGGCGTTCGGGGACGATCTCATCGATTATGCCGAACTTCATCAGGTCATCCGCAGTCAGCCGAAGAGCGGCGGCGGCGAGGTCGGATTTCGAAGCGTCCTTCCACAAGATCGCAGCACACCCTTCGGGTGAGATGACCGAATAGATCGCGTTCTCCATCATCAGGACGCGGTCGCCGATACCGATCGCGAGGGCTCCGCCCGATCCGCCTTCACCTAATACAACGACGACTATCGGAACACGGAGGCCCGCCATTTCACGAAGGTTGAAAGCGATGGCTTCGGCCTGGCCGCGCTCTTCGGCATCGATTCCAGGATAGGCGCCGGGTGTGTCGATAAAAGTGACTATCGGACGACCAAATTTCTCGGCCAGCTTCATCAGACGTAAAGCCTTTCGATAGCCTTCTGGTTTTGGCATTCCAAAATTCCGATGACGGCGCTGATTCGTATCGCGTCCTTTTTGCTGGCCGACGACAAGTACCTCGAGATCATCTAGCATCGCAAAGCCCGAAACAAGCGCCGGATCGTCGGCATAACGCCTGTCTCCATGTAGCTCAATAAAGTCGTCAAATATAGTCGAAAAGAGATCGGTAGAGTAGGGCCGGTCCGGATGTCGGGCCGTTTGAACGCGCTCGATCGCGGTTTTGTCGTTATCTTTTGCCATAAGCGTAAGCCGTCCGAAGTTACCGGTTTATATCGTCCATTCTACTTCACAACCTCGGGCTCGAAGTTCGTTTTCAATGCGACTCGAGCCCTGAATCCTCACCGGTTCGGAGTGCAAGCGAACCTTGACTTCGTCGATCGAAACGTCCAGATACACCTCGCATTTTCCACTTTCACGATGGAGCAGGGTGAGCAATCCGTGCAAGTAGTCTTCGTCGAGCACTGTAGCCGGCAGACCAATGTTAACCGCTCGCGCATTTTTCGATCTAGCTTCGATCAACGAGCGAGCGTCTTGAACGATCACGGTAATGTCCTGGCCCTCGGCGGATTCGACACGTCCGTCGACGATAAGCAACTCATCGTTCTTCAAAATCGAAGAATACTTTCCGTAGGCCTCGGACCATGCGAGACACTTCACTCCGGTCGACTGATCCTCGAGACGAAACATGCAAAATCGATTACCTTTCTTACTTTGACGGACCTGGAACGCCGAGACAACCCCGGCCATCGTCACCAAATCACCCGCTCGGATCTCTTCACGGTCCGCGATGTTCTTGATACGCAATCCGGCAAGGATCTCAAGGTAGTTGTCGAGCGGATGTACGGACAGATAGAAACCAATAGCCGTTTTCTCTTGCGCCGATATTTCCGACTGGGTCCAAGGGCGAACGTTCGGAAGTTCTTGATCCAGCACGCCGTCACTACCGCCGTCATCGCCGAACAGCGCGCTTTGACCGCGCTCTCGGTCGTGCCAGGCTTTTTGACTGATCGACAAGGCGAGGTCGACACCCGCAAAAAGATTCGCCCGCCACTGACTGGCTGCGGTACCGTCCGGCATGAGCGAATCGAATGCTCCGGACGTTACCAGGCTCTCCAATGCTCTGCGGTTGATCGAACCTTGGTCGATGCGAGAGGCAAAATCGAACAACGAAGCAAAGCGACCAGCATGTCGTGCGTCCACTATCGCTTTGATCGTTGACGAACCGATACCCTTGATCGCACTCAGTCCGAAACGTACAGCATCTTGAGACGGAGTAAAGCCCTCGTCACTCTCGTTCACGTCCGGCGGTAATAACCGCAAGCCCATCGAACGCAATTCCGTCGAATACTTGTAGACCTTCGCGCTATCGTCGGCCTCGTGGGAAAGCACGGCAGCGTAAAAGTAAGCAGGATAGTGGGCCTTCAAGTAGGCGGTCTGGAACGCGAGATAGGCGTAGGCGATAGAGTGGCTGCGATTAAAACCGTAGTCCGCAAACTGCGCCATCAGCTTGAAGATCGACGCTGCCTTGTCTTTTGGGACGCCGCGACTCACGGCTCCGGAGATGAATTTCTCTTCATGGACGGCCATCTCTTCGCGCTTTTTCTTACCCATAGCGCGTCGCATCATGTCGGCCTCCCCGAGACTGTAGCCCGCAAGTTTTTGCGCGAGCTGCATGATCTGTTCCTGATAAACAAGCACGCCGTAAGTGTTGCTCAAGATCTCCTTCATCTCCGGAACTAGATAACGAACCTGCTTTTCCCCGCGGTGCCTTGCAATGTAATCGTCGATCATTCCTCCGTCGATAGGTCCGGGACGGTAGAGTGCATTGAGCGCCGATAGATCTTCCAGTTCCTTGGGCTTAAGTCGGCGGCAGATCTCCTGCATCCCGCTGGATTCGAATTGGAAGACAGCGTCTGTCCGTCCCTCGCCGAACAACTGCATCGTCTTCTCGTCGTTCAACGAGATCTTGCTCCACTCGATCTCGACGCCCGCTTTCGCGCTGAGTGCGATCAGGCAGTCGTTGATAACGGTCAAGGTCGTCAGAGCGAGGAAGTCCATCTTCAACATGCCGACCGTTTCAAGATCGTTCATTGAATACTGGCTTGTTAATTCATCTTTTGCAGACACCGCGACGGGAACTATCTCATGTAGTGGCTTCGGTGAAATGACGACCCCCGCGGCATGGACCGACGAGTGGCGTGCACAGCCCTCGAGTTTCAGTGCCAGACCCAAGAGTTCTTTGACCTTTGGATCGGACGTTTCGAGAGCTTTCAGTTCCGGCACCATTTCCATCGCCTGGGAAATACTAACGTTGCGTCCGCGGATCGGAGGCGGGATCATCTTCGCGATCTTTTCGACATCTCCGTACGGCATATTCAGCGCCCGGCCGACGTCCTTGATCGCGGCGCGTGAAGCCATCGTCCCGAACGTGATGATCTGGCAAACTGAATCTCGCCCGTAAACCTGTGTCACATGGTTGATCACCTCGGCTCGTCCACGAATACAAAAATCAATGTCGATGTCCGGCATCGAGATTCGCTCCGGGTTTAGAAATCGCTCGAACAAAAGGTCGTACTGAAGCGGGTCGATGTCCGTGATGCCGAGACAGTATGCGACTAGCGACCCTGCAGCCGATCCTCGGCCGGGGCCGACCGGAATGCCACGCTCC
>JBKJOR010000027.1:0-5491 GCA_046595575.1 Pyrinomonadaceae bacterium
CCGCCACCATGGGCACCGTGACCACCATAAGTATCGACGATAATCTTGCGACCCGTCAGGCCCGCATCTCCCATTGGTCCACCCACAACAAACCGACCTGTCGGGTTGATGTGATATTTCGTGCCTTCGTCTAAAAGATTAGGGTCAATCGTCGGGACGATAACCTTTTCCATTATGTCCTTTCGAATGGTCTCGATGTCGATTTCAGCGGTTTGAGTAGAGATCACCACTGCTTCGACTCGGAACGGTCTGCCGTCACGATATTCGATGGAAACTTGAGACTTACCGTCAGGACGGAGATAGGGGATCGTGCCATCGCGCCGAACCTCGCTCAACTTTCGAGTAAGGTTATGGGCCATCTGGATAGGCATCGGCATCAGTTCTGGAGTTTCGTTGCAAGCAAACCCAAACATCAATCCCTGATCGCCGGCGCCGCCAGTGTCGACACCTTGCGCGATGTCAGGAGATTGAGTGCCGATCGCATCAACAACACTGCAAGTGTTAGCGTCGTATCCGTACGAGGCGTCGTTATAGCCAATTTCGTGAATCGTAT
Organism: Pyrinomonadaceae bacterium; assembly: GCA_046595575.1. Taxonomy (GTDB): domain Bacteria; phylum Acidobacteriota; class Blastocatellia; order Pyrinomonadales; family Pyrinomonadaceae; genus OLB17. The sequence continues at coordinate 554 of JBKJOR010000027.1, forward strand.
CGCGGATTATCTGCTTATAATTAACCGACGCCGTAGTTGTGATCTCGCCTGCAACAACAGCTAGGCCTGTCGTGACAAGCGTTTCACAGGCAACACGGGCGGTTGGATCCTGTTCTAGAATCGCATCCAGAATCGCGTCTGAAATGTTGTCCGCTATCTTGTCTGGGTGGCCTTCCGTAACCGACTCAGATGTGAATAAGAAATTTCCGTTACTCAATGATTTATCTAACTCCTCGTTCAGTCTTCCTGCTTAATACTCGCTTCGATAACAAAACCGTAATTTTAGCCGTTTAGGAAAGAAGTGTCAAAGCCAATAAAAGCGGGGAACCTTCTAACCACGAGACCGGTGTTTAAGCCGCGGATAATTGACTAGTCGCGTCCGATAATAGAGATTATGACTTTTGAGCGACTAGATATCAACTACATCGTTCTTTACGTCTTCAAAGGCTTGCTTAAGCGCTTGTAGGACACCACGTTTATTGTGAGCTGAAGGGTTATCAAACCTGAGGTCGATCTCAAATCCTTTCCCCTCGGGTGCATAGCGAAAGCTATTAGCACTTATAGCCAGACCGCCGTTCACCTCTTCCTTCGTTATAACCTTTGGCTGAGCCGGCTTCTTCTCAACCCTTTTACCAGCGAGACGGTCCAGGAACTCGAACATAGCTGATTCATCAAATTGTCGGGCGACTTCGAGCAGCATAGCTTTCGCTGAAATGTTCGCCACCCGGCATCGTGTACGGATCTCCGTCGGAAGACCGGCTATCGTCAACAACTCCGTAACGGTTGTCCGACCCTTGCTTATTTTCTGCGCGATCTCGTCCTGCGTGTAACCAAACTTCTCTTTCAATGCGGCAAGCCCGTCAGCTTCTTCCCAAACCGTGAGGTCCTTTCGCTGAAGATTTTCAATTAGTGCGATCTCGGCCAAGGCCTTGTCATCGACGTCCATTTCGATACAAGGAACTTCTGTTAGTCCCGCCAACTGGGACGCTCGCCAGCGTCGCTCTCCGGCGATGATCATGAACTGGCCGTCCTGCGTCGGCTTAACCAATAGCGGTTCCAGCACACCCTTCTCACGAATCGATTCTGTAAGCTCGGTCAAATCACCAAACTCACTGCGCGGTTGCTCCGGGTTGGGGAATATCGAAGCAACAGAAATCGTTCTCCCGATCGCGCGGGATCTGGTTGCGATCTGCTCAACGTAATGCGAATCGTGACGCATCTTTACTCCAATCGGTAATCCAGCTTTAGACACGTTTAAGCACCTCCTTCGAAAGACTCTGATATTCCAGCGCACCCGAAGACTTGGGTGCGTAGTCAAAGATCGGCTTTTTGTGGGCGGGAGCCTCCTCTAGGCGAACACTTCGGGAAATGACCGTCTTGAATGCTTTCTTACCGAAGACGCTCCTGATGTGAGCCTCGACGTCCTTTGAGATCGTCGTCCGTCGATCGAAAAGGGTGACTACGACGCCCAACAGATTGAGGTCCGGGTTTGGGCGCGACTTGATCTTTTCGATCGTCTCAAGAAGGTCGTCAGTTCCCTCCAGGGCGAAATACGATGATTGTATCGGGATTATTATATGTTGAGCCGCGACCATGCCGTTCACGGTCAGAATACCCAGTGTTGGTGGCGTATCTACTACGACGATGTCAAACTTTTCTTTTAGTTTATCAATGCGGTCACGCAATTTGAACGCCGCATCGAAGTCGCCGATAAGCTTTGCCTCAAGTTTCGCTAGGCTGATCCTCGATGGGATGATCGACAAATTAGGTGTGTTTGTCTGGTAGACAAGTTCGTCCAGCGAGCGGTCAGGTTCCGTGAAAAGCTCGTACGCGCCTCCATTGACCCGTTCCGGATCTATAAAAGAAAGTGAGCTATTACTCTGGGGATCGAGGTCGATTAGTAGCGTTTTTTTACGCTGGCCGGCTAGAGCGGCCGCGAGGTTTATGGCGGTGGTAGTCTTGCCGACTCCACCCTTTTGGTTGGCTATTACGATTATCATCTTGCGCGAACTGCGATGCCCATAATCGGGTGAATGGCATCGACAACGAAACTTAACCAATCAGCTCCGGCCATTCTTCGGCACCTGCAACCGGATCGCCGTCATCGGGTTCCGCATCCAGCGGGTTCGATGAGGCGGAAAGATCGAGAACAGTCTGTCGTACAAAGATCGGGCAATCCAGCCTTAGGGCCAGAGCTATAGCGTCGGATGGGCGTGCGTCCATTGAGACGAGATCCCCATCGCTATCTTTCAATTCGACAACTGCGTAAAAGGTATTCTCTTGAAGATCGGTAACGATCACACGCGACGCGATCAAGCCGCATTCAATGATCACATTTCTTAGCAGGTCGTGAGTCATGGGTCGCTGAGGCACGATCTTTTCGATCTCAAGTGCGATCGCGTTTGCCTCGAAAGCTCCAACCCAAATCGGGAGGACGGTCTCAGATTCGACGCCCTTCAGCACGACTATCGGTGTGTTCGTATTCGGGTCCATAATTAAGGCCCCAATCTTTACCTCGATCAAACTGTTCTCGCCGCTCACTTATGCCCCTTAACAAACTTCGCCAAATAACGAGTTCGCCTTTATTTCTCGAATTCTAACATCAACGAGCGTACCGATTAAATCACGCGAACCATTAAAGTTCACAAGCTTATGGCACGTCGAGTGCCCGGTGAGATCATCTTCACTTCTGACTGATACTCTTTCGGCAAGTACCTGAACCGTTTTCCCCAGGTAGCGATTCAGGCGACCTTGCTGCCGGTGTTTTTGAACCTTCTCAAGCTCAAGAAAGCGGAGCGTCTTTTCGCCTGGCGAAACGTCGTCTTCCATCTCAAACGCCGGAGTGCCAGGTCGGCGAGAATACTTGAAGATGTAGGCAGAGTCGAAGCCGCAGTATTCAACAGCCCTCTTGGTATCTTCGAAATCCGCTTCTGTTTCGCCCGGGAAACCAACAATGATGTCCGTTGTCAGAGCAACATCGCGAGCCGACTCCTTAAGTTTGTCTATCTTTCGAAAGTAGCTATCGATAGTATGCCCCCTTTTCATTCGCTTTAGCACGTCGTCACTTCCCGACTGCACCGGCAGATGAACCCAATTACAGAGATTCTCGTTTTCGTTGATCGCGTCAATGATATCGCCGTGAAAATCGCGTGGGAACGACGTGTTGAACTTGATCCTCTCGATACCCGTTGCCGCAACCGCCCTGAGGAGTTTGGAAAATGGAGTAGCGCCGTGGAATGTCTCAAGCCCAGATCCTGTTTTCGGGCGATAACTATTCACGTTCTGCCCGATCAGATGGATCTCCCTAACCCCCTGTCGGCGAAGCTCGAGAACATTGCGAATGATCTCAGACGCCGGTAGGCTCACTTCGCGACCGCGGGAAAACGGGACGATACAATACGTGCAGAATTTGTTGCAGCCCTCGATGATCGGAACGAACGCGATATATGGTGAATGTCGCTGTGCGTCACTAACCGACCAGTCGTAATTAGGTTCCCGCGCGCCAAGATCCAAGTATTCACGTTCTCCGTCCAACACTTTGTCGAGTGCATCGCCGACCCGCCCTACGGCCTTAGTACCGAGAATAAGATCGACGCCTGCGATCTTTTTGAAAAGCGTCTCGCCCTCGAGTTGAGCGACACAGCCCATTATTCCGACGATAGGCTTGATCGCCCTTGAATTGCGAATTCTACCGACCCTGGTGTAAAGTTTGTGCTCTGCTTTCTCACGAACCGAACAGGTGTTAAGAAGGATAATATCGGCGGAATCCTCGTCCGGAGTGACTTCAAAACCGCGAGCCGTAAGCGATGTCGCGACTCTTTCCGAATCGGACACATTCATTTGACAGCCAAAGGTTTCAAGATAGACTTTCTTCATAGACGCAACACCAAATGGATCAATTACGTTTCAGCTCAAAAGACTTTGTCCACCTTCATTTGCACTCCGATTATAGTCTTTTACAAAGCACAATCAAATTAAAGCCTTTGGCGAACCGCCTCGCGGAATTCGGGATGAAAGCGTGCGCTTTAACCGACTACGGAAACATGTACGCGGCGGTCTCCTTCTATAAGGCGATGAAGGATACAGGCATTCGTCCGATCATCGGATACGAAGCCTTCGTGGTCGGAGGCCGGCGACAAGATCGGGATTCCGTTGTGCGTTCCGGCGAGCGGCCTTACTACAGTCTGGTGCTGCTGGCGAAGGACCTCGAAGGTTATCAGAATCTTGTTTACCTCTCGTCTATCGCATTCACCGAAGGACTGCACCACAAGGCGAGGATCGATGACGAGGTGTTGGCGGAACATTCGCGCGGTTTGATCGCTCTGTCGGGAGGTCCAAACGGCGCGATCAGCCATTTTCTGAAACAGGGCGACACCGCGAGAGCTGCCGCCATCGCCGATAATTACAGATCTGTCTTTGGCGAAGACTTTTACCTTGAACTGACGGATCACGGGACCGCTGACTGCGTGGCAAACATCAGGGCGGTAGCCGAACTGGCCCGCCAGAGCGAAATTCCGATCGTCGCAACCAACAACGCGCATTATCTCGAGCGAGAGGACGCTCGCGCTCATGAAGTTCTACTCTGCATCGGAGACGGCCGGGTGTTGAGCGAGGAACGTCGTACTTACTCCACCGAAAATTATTACATCCGTTCCGCTGACGAGATGTGGGACATTTTCGGCAGCGAGTTTCCCGACGCTCTCACCAATTCGCTTCAGATCGCCGAACAATGTGAGGTCCCACTCAACATTGACGGTAACAATTTCACGCTCCCCGTATTTCCGATCCCGGTGACAGCGACGAGCGGCGATGCGTATTTCGAGACCGTGCTGGACGAAGCGTTCGAGGATCGAAAGTCAAAAGTTTGGCTGCCAATGATCGAGGCCGGTTCGTTGAGGTGGACGCTTGACGACTACCGAAACCGGTTGCTACGCGAAA
>JBKJOR010000174.1:0-3662 GCA_046595575.1 Pyrinomonadaceae bacterium
ATGCCGAAGGTCGCCGTGATGCGATCGTTCGTGATGAACCACATCGTTCACCATCGCGGGCAATTGTCAGTTTACTTGCGGCTGAACGACATCTCAGTGCCGTCGATCTACGGCCCATCGGCCGACGAAGGGCAGATGTAGCTAAGTTCAACGGGAATCAATAGAAGGCGGGCAGCGGCTCGCCTTTTTTGTTTTCATCTCGACTGATGCGAGAATGATGATTCGATTGTGATGAATGTTGACCTTATTGACGGCATCTTGAAAGGCGAAACGCGCTCCATCGCTCGTGCGATCACCGCTGTCGAGAACGGCGACGAGAACGCCGCCGAGTTGATGAAGGCCGTGTTCCCGAAAACCGGCAAGGCCCTCGTCATCGGCATAACCGGCGCTCCGGGGGCGGGCAAATCTTCGCTGGTCGATAAGCTAGCCCTGTATTACAAGGACAAAGGTGATCGGATCGGTATTGTTTGTGTAGATCCGTCGAGTCCTTTTTCGGGCGGTGCGATCCTCGGTGATCGCATCCGGATGGCGACGCTCGGGCTCGATAAGAACGTCTTTATTCGCTCGATGGCGACTCGAGGCAATCTCGGCGGGCTTTCGCGTGCGACCGTCGATGCGGTTGCGATCCTCGATGCGGCAGGGTTCGATAAGGTCATCGTCGAAACGGTCGGAGTCGGCCAGGATGAGGTCGAGATCGTCAAGACGGCCGATGTCTCGGTAGTCGTACTCGTTCCTGGAATGGGCGACGATATCCAGGCGATAAAAGCCGGGATCATGGAGATCGGCGACGTTTTTGTGATTAACAAAGCCGATCGCGAGGGTGTCTTGAGAACGCAGAAAGAGCTGGAATCTCTCCTGACACTGGCTCATCGCCCCGATTTCTGGGATCCGCCCATCGTCAAAACGGTGGCTACTGAGAATAAGGGCATCGAAGATCTATCGACGGCCATCGAATCGTATCGGGCATTCCAGAGCGCAGGAGATGCGAATTTGACACGACGGCAGGCCATTGCCCGTTGGCGGCTGACGGAAGTTTTGCAGGAGCGGCTCCTTCGCGATGTACTGGGCAAAACCGGATCGGAAGAGAAGCTGGATCGCCTCGCCGGAGAAATTGCGGAGAAGAAAACGGACGTTTATTCGGCGGTCGAGGTGCTTCTCGGACGTTCTGTCACTCCGTCGGGGATTACGACCGGTCCGCGATACACCAACCATCTTGGCATCGCAACAAAAGGTATCGACGAGGCTCTGAAATTTTGGGCCGACGCTCTGGGTCTCGAAAACGTTCATACAGAGATCGTTGAGGACCAGAAAGTACGCGTCGCAATGCTCCCGATCGGCGAAAGCCGGATCGAACTGCTGGAGCCGACGAGCGAAGATTCGCCGATATCGAAGTTTCTTGAGAAAAGGGGCGGCGGCATCCACCATATCGCGGTCGAGGTAGAGAATATTGAGGCGATGTTGGTGACTTTAAAAGCGAAAGGCGTTCGATTGATCGATGAAACCCCGAGGATCGGAGCCGAGGGCTGTCTGGTCGCATTCGTCCATCCCAGTTCGGCGAACGGAGTCCTGCTCGAACTGGTGCAATCGAATTAGTGGGCTCCGTTTCTAGGAAGCTCCGCGTATATTTGGTATTATTGCCGTTCGCCTTTTTTTCGGTTGGTAGAGTTTATTTATAAGTGAGGTTCTGAAATTGAGTAATTTAGTAAAAGGTCTGATATTGCTGCTGGTCGTGCTAGGAATCGGCGCCGGCTTGGTGATCTGGAAAAACAAGACTGGCGCGAGTCACGCGAGCGCTTCATTCAACAGCATCAGCAAAGAGGAAGTCGAAATGCTTCTTGCGGATGTCGCGAAGGTCAACCCCATGGTATTAAAGCGGTTTGCCGAAGATCCGGAGATGAAGAAGCAGCAGCTCGAGAATCTCAAGCAGCTTCTTGCGTTTGCCAGCCAGAGCCAAAAAGACGGGCTCACAAACGAGCCCAACAATCGTCAGGAGCTGAAGAACATCCGGTCCGAGGTCGTCGCGGTCAACTACGACCGTGAGATCAACAAAGATAAGGGCCCGATGCCGCCTTTCGGCTTTATTTCAGAAGACCAGGTCAAGGCTTTTTGGGGTCAGGGTGATCAGGCTTCGCAGGGTTTCTGGGTTTCGCTGAAGAATAAGGTCGGACTTGGGCCGCAGAACAATGAGATCGAGTTTCAGAAGTTTCTCGATACGAAAGTAGCTCTGCTTAAGGAAAGCAATCCGCAGATGAAGGATCGGGAGATCTCAGAAGAGGAAAAAACGCAGGCTCGCGAGATCTTTGCAAAGATCGAGATCTACGAAAAGGAATACGAAGATAAGGTTAATGCGGGCGAGCTGCCGAAGGAATTTCAGGACAAGGTCGATCTTCAGGTCAAGCTGCAGCAAGCACAGTTTCTCGCGCGACTTTATTCCGAGAAAATGGCCGAAAAGGTCAAAGTCACGGATGAAGAGATCGCAGCCTATATCGCGGAAAATCCGAACCTCGACACAAGCGCAAAGAAGACAAAGGCTCAGGAGATCCTGAACCGTGCAAAGAACGGCGAAGATTTCGCTTCGCTTGCTAACGAGTTTTCGGAAGATCCGGGTAACACTAACCCCCAAGATCAGAAGAAGAACGGCGGGCTTTACGCCGACACACCGAAGGGCAGAATGGTGCCCGCATTTGAGCAGGCTGCACTGGCGCTTGAGCCCGGAGCGGTCGCACCCGAGCTCGTAGAAACTGATTTCGGCTATCACATCATTAAGCTCGAGAAGAAGGGTGAGGGAAAAGACCCGTCGGGACAGCCGACTGAAACTTACGATGCTCGTCACATCCTGATCTCGACCGGGTTCAAGGATCCTGACAATCCCATGGGCCGCGAGATGCCGGTCAAAGCTTACGTTCGAACTAAGCTCGAAGAGGAGAAACAGAAAAAAGTACTCGAGGAGCTGGTCGCAGCTAATAACATTCAAGTTCCTGAAGACTTCACGGTCCCTGAAGTTTCTGAAGAGCAGATCCAGGAAATGATGAAGAAACAACAGCAGCAGCAGATGCCGATGGGCGAGCCGGGTGCGGATGGTGGGGCACCACCCCCGCCGCCTGCTGCGGGGCAGGGCAAGAACGGTCCGAAAGCTCCTCCGGCGAAAAAATAAACTGGTGGAGATCGGAGACTATCAGATCGAAATAATTCCGGACACGGAATTCAGATTGGACGGCGGGGCGATGTTTGGAGTCGTCCCGCGTGTTCTTTGGGAGCGTGTTTGTCCGGCGGATGAGCTGCATCGTGTTCGTTTGAACATGAACTGCGTGTTCATCGACACAGGTAAAGAGAAGATTCTGATCGAAACCGGGATAGGCGAGAAGTGGAGCGAGAAAGAAGCTGCAAAGTACGGTATCTTTCGAGAGAAGCCTTTTGCTCAGACCCTTTTTGAGGTGACCGGCTGTAAACCCGGCGACATCACGATCGTCGTCAACACGCATCTCCACTTCGATCACGCGGGCGTTTGGAAATTGCGGAGTGGGGAGTGCGGAATGCGGAACCACTAGATCTTTCTCCGTTCCGCACTCCGCACTCCGCATTCCAAAATTGTATTTCCGCCCGCATGATCGAAGTGGAGATGCGTGTTGACGACGATCGTGATGTCGCCGGGTTTACAGCCG
>JBKJOR010000299.1:0-2822 GCA_046595575.1 Pyrinomonadaceae bacterium
GTTTACGACGTGTCGAATCCGGCGGCGCCCGTGCTGCGTAACACGATAACGGCCGCCACTCTCAATATAAACGCGATCACCCCGCATAACCCTGTCGTGATGGGCAATAAACTGTACGTTGCCTGGTATCAGGCGGGGACTCAGGTATTCGATATAACTGACCCTGTAAATCCCGTAAGAGTAGGCCAGTACGATACCTATCAACCCGAGTTCGCTCCGCCGGCCGAAGAAATGCGGATCATCGACAACGCCGAACCGTGGGACATAATGTGTGGTTCGGACAGCTTAGGAAACGCCTTACCAAATAGCTATGGCGGCAACTGGGCGGTCTTTCCGTTCCTCGGCGAAACCAAAGTTCTTCTGGGCGACCTAACCTCCGGCTTGTTTCTAGTCGACGCGTCCCACTCTACGGAGACATTAAAGAATATAGTTTCGGATTTTGACGGTGACGGTCGAACGGACTTTTCGGTTTTCAGGCCGACGACCGGTGACTGGGTCGTAGAGAAGAGCTCCGATAATTTGGAGACGACTCTGAACTGGGGCCTACCGGGAGACATAATAACGCCGGGTGATTACGATGGAGACGGAAAATCCGATCACGCGATCTTTCGTCCGAGTACTGGTGTCTGGTGGTTCGTATTGAGTTCAGATGGTTCTCGACCGGCAGTGAATTTTGGCTTGAACGGAGACGTTCCAGTACCCGCCGACTACGATGCCGACGGCAAAACGGATATAGCCCTATGGCGTCCGTCGAACGGTGTCTGGTACATCAACCAGAGCACCCTCGGTATACGTTACCAGCGGTGGGGAGCCTCGACAGATCAGGTATTCGCCGGCGACTACGAAGGTGACGGAAAAGCAGATCTCGTTGCATGGCGGCCTTCGAACGGTGTTTGGTATGTTCTGCAAAGTTCGTCCAGCATCCCGATATATTATTCATTCGGCACGACCGGTGATAAGCCGCTCTTCGCCGATTTCGATGGCGATTCGCGATCGGACTTTTCGGTCTTCCGTCCCTCGACGGGCGTTTGGTATCGGATCAACTCGACGGGTGGCGCATTCGGCGCTTACCAGTTCGGCATCGCCGAAGACATCCCGATCCCGGCGGATTATGACGGCGACGGGAAGAGTGACATCGCCGTGTTCCGTCCGAGCGATAATGTATGGTACCGAGTGAATAGTTCCAACAATGGGATCTCGATCAGACTGTACGGGCAGCCAGGTGACGAACCATCGCCGTCGTCAGTACAGCCACAGTAACTAAACCAGTCTATGTCCTTACAACGGCCCGAAGTCAGGGAATTGCTTGACTTTGGGTCGTTTGTTTTTATGATTGCTGTATGAAATTGCGTCTGACGGTGAATAGCGGCACGCTTGCCGGACGAGTTTACGAGCTGGAAAGCGGATTTCTCACCATCGGACGCGGCGAGACATGCACTATCCGTTTTGATCCGCGAACGGAAAGGATCGCGTCGAAACAGCACGCGTTCGTCGAGGCGAAGTCTGACGGGTTTTATCTGACCGACAACAAAAGTCTGAACGGTACGATCGTCAATGGATTCCGGATAGATCGGGCACGGATCAATCCGGGCGACTCGATCCAGTTCGGGCGGAACGGAGCTACCGCTTTGGTAGACATCGATGATCGATCAGACGTTCCCCACGATCTCGGGGCGGTACAGTTCCAGCAAATACAACAGGCTGAGCGTCAACAGAAGGATAATTTTCAGAAGTCGATGACCAACATTGGCCTCGGCCATCTTGAGGCGGTGCCCGAGCCAAGCCGGACGGGACGCTACGTCGGTATCGGGTTTACGATATTTGCGGTAGTGTTCATGTCGCTGATCGTCGTCGCGCTAACGTTCCTTAGTGTCGGGATCGTGCCGGCCGTCATTGCCTCGGTCGTCGCTTTCCTCCCTGCAATAATCTATCTGTTTCCATTGATCTGGCTTGATCGATACGATCCTGAGCCGTTATGGCTGTTCGCCCTCTCTTTCGCATGGGGAGCTCTGGTCGCGGTAATTTTCTCGATCATCGTAAACTCTCTCGTAGCCGGCGTGGCCCAGGCGAGCTTTGGAGTCCAAGCCGGTGAGATCGCCGGCGGGGTTTTGTCGGCGCCTATATTTGAAGAGGCTTCGAAGGGAATCGGGTTGTTGATCCTGCTCGTGTTTTTCCGCCGCTATTTCGACGACATTCTCGATGGAATCGTTTTTGCCGGTGTGATCGCACTCGGATTTGCAACGGTCGAGAACGTCCAGTATTACGGCGCCGCTTTAGGCGAGTCCGGAATCGCCGGTCTCGTTGTCCTGTTCTTCATGCGTGGCGTCCTTTCGCCATTTGCTCATGTTACGTTCACGGCGATGACCGGAATCGGATGCGGCATTGCACGTGAATCACATAGCACATTCGTCAAGATCCTGGCCCCGATGCTTGGATATTTCGGCGCCGTTTTCCTCCATGCCTTGTGGAACGGGATGGCGATCCTCGGAGGGTTCGAATCGTTTCTGCTCGGCTATCTCTTTATCGAGATTCCATTTTTTCTAATTTTTGTGGGCTTTTCGTTTTATATCATGCGGCGTCAGAATAAGATCCTCAAGGAGATGCTTGCGATGGACGTTGCCCGAGGTTTGATACCAAAAGAGCATGGTGACACGGCCGTCTCCGCGTTCAAGAGTTCGGCTTGGTTGATCGGCGGGTTGTTTTCCGGCAAGTTCCGCACCCGCAGCCGGTACCTCCGTGCTCTCGGGAAACTAGGGTTGAGTTACTGGCACATTCAGCGTGCGACCGCGGCACAAGGCGAAACGGCAAGCTTCCAGCAGAAT
>JBKJOR010000213.1:0-3019 GCA_046595575.1 Pyrinomonadaceae bacterium
GTAAGCCGTAGTGGATTTGGGATTTGGGATTTGGGATTTGGGATTTGGGATTTGGGATTTGGGCTTCGGTGTGCGGAAAAGCTCTGCTTTTCTGATAAGAACAGTAATTATCTGGCGGCTCCGCCGCCTCGTCGCGGCGTAGCCGCGAAGGATTTTGATCCGGGACGGAAAAGCAAAGCTTTTCCGCACACCGAGCGGCTTGGCCGCAAGAGAAGAAATGCATTCGTCCCAACAATTATATTTCGATGATCTCAAGTGAAACCTCGCTTACACCGATAGAGGACTTACTGCAAAGGTGTCTATGAAGAAGTTTTTATTTGCACTTATATTTACCGTATCAGTCGCGGGTGTGTTCGGGCAGACGCCTACGCCAAGTCCGACTCCTATTACCGAACCAACTCCGGTCGTCGATGACAAGCAGGAGGTCGCACCGGATCAGCTTCAGGGCGTTCCGGCCATCGCGCCAAATTACAGTTCGGACGACCGTACCTTGCCGGATCTCGGACGCGTTGGCGTCGACATGGCGGATCAGCGTTCGCTCACGCTTAACGAAGCCATCACGCTGGCACTCGAAAATAATAAGGACATCGAGGTCACGCGCAAGAACGTGAAGATCGCCGAGTTTGATCTGCTCGCGGCCCGCGGTGTATATCAGCCTCGACTGACGGGACAGACCTATTACGAGCGGTCCACGGTTCCCAACGTCAGCATTTTCAGCTCGAATCAGAAGACCACACAGAGCTCTATCTTCGGCAACGCAGGTGTAACGGGTTACATTCCGCTGTTGGGAACTGTTCTCCGAGGCGAGATCAACAACACGCGGCTAACGACTGACAACCCAATATCGATCTTGAGCCCGCAGAATAATTCGGGCTTGACGTTCACCGTCACGCAACCATTGTTTCGTGGACGCAGGTTCGACCAGAACCGGCGGGTGATCGAGATAGCAAAACGCAATCTTTCTCTGACCGATGTCCAGTTCCGGCAGCGTTCGATAGAGACAATCGCCTCAGTCCAGCGAGCATACTGGGACCTGACGTATGCGCTTAGGAACCTTCAGGTGCAACGCGACGGGGTAAAGGACGCAAAGGACCAACTCGCGCACAACCGCCGACTGGTCGAAGAAGGACAGCTTGCGCCGATCGACATCGTCGCCGCTGATACACAGGTCGCGAATTTCGAACAGTCGGTTTATGACGCGCTCAATGTTGTAACGCAGTCGGAAAACACTCTAAAGAACTTGATCGCTCCGAGTCGGACGGACGCGCTCTGGAGCGAATCTGTCACGCCGGTTGATTCGGTTGACATCGATCCTCCGCTCACGACGCTAAACGAAGCGCTAACCGCGGCGCTCCAAAATCGGCCCGAGTTGGAGATCAACGAAGCACAGAAAGATATCAACAAGATCGATCAGCGGCTTTATCGCGATTTGAAAAAACCACAGATCGATTTGTTCGCGAGTTATAACTCAGCCGGAATTGGGGGCAGTCAGAACCCAAACTTTTCGAGCCCGTTTTCGACGCCGTGTAACGCGACTACTCAGACACCGTCGGAATATCAGGCATGTCTTGCACGACAGCAGCTTTTGCTCGCGCAGCAGCAGGCGCTTCTTCAGTCGATCGGCGGAAGCTCTTCGAGTGTGACTGATATATTCTCGAACAAGTACCCGACGTTCCGCGTTGGCGTCCAGTTCAATCTGCCCTTGTTCGGCGACAAGATCGCCGGTGCTCAGCTCGGACGTTCGCTCGTCGAGGGCGAAAGGATCGCGACGCAGCGGCAGCAGATCGAGCAGAATATTCAGGTTGATGTGCGGAACGCGCTGCAAACTTTGCGGACTGCGGAAGCCCGTCTGCGTTCCGCGGCGATCTCGCGTGAGAACTCGGTAAAACAATACGAGTCGGAGCAGCGGAAGCTCGATAACGGACAATCCGATATTTATCGTGTGCTTGAACGTCAGACGGCTCTGACCACTGCCCGAAGCAACGAGCTGCGTGCACAGACCGAGTTGAACAAAGCGATCTCCGATCTTCAGCGTGCGACCGGGAATTCGCTAAAGGCCAACAACGTCGAAGCGCGATTAAGGTAGGACGGTACTGTTAGTCCGTCCCGCGGTGGTAGGACGGACTGTTAGTCCGTCCCCAGCGGCCGCGCGGCCGCCGTACAAATGAAAGCTGTCTATATAAAAGAATTCGGCGGCCCCGAAAACCTCGAGATCCGTGAGGTTCCAGATCCGTCGAAACCAACCGGAACTGAGGTGCTCGTCCGCGTGTGGGCCGCCGGACTAAACCGCGCAGACCTTCTTCAGCGTCGCGGCCATTATCCGCCGCCGGCCGGTTATTCGTCGAACATCCCGGGTCTTGAATTCGCGGGTGAAGTTGTAGAACTCGGCGAGAGTGTCGACGGATTCACACCAGGCGATCGTGTTTTCGGAATTACCGCTGGAGAAGGTCAGTCCGAGTTTCTCAAGACAGATAATCGCTTACTTGGAAAGGTGCCGGACAATCTCAGTTTCACGGAGGCGGCCGCGATTCCCGAGGCATTCATCACCGCGTATGATGCCGTGTTCAGCCAGGGCAAACTCGAGAACGGCGAAACCCTTCTCGTTCACGCAATAGGTTCCGGTGTCGGCCTCGCGGCGCTCCAGCTTGCAAAGGCAAAAGCGAACCCGGTGATCGGAACATCCCGCACAAAGGATAAGTTGGAGAGATGTACAGAGTTTGGTCTCGACCACGCGATAGTAGTCGGAAACCCGATTGAGTTCGCCGATGAAGTGATCGGGAAAACAGGCGGTCGCGGTACCGATGTGATCCTCGATCTTGTCGGCGGTGCATATTTCGCAGAGAACCTGAAAGTACTCGCGCTCCGAGGGCGGCTGATGCTCGTCGGACTGACGAGTGGGGCGAAGGCCGAGATCAATCTCGGTACGGCACTTTCAAAACGCCTGACGCTAAAGGGAACCGTGCTTCGGGGCCGCTCGCTCGATGAAAAGTCAGAGGTTACGCACGCATTTTCGCAGAAC
>JBKJOR010000270.1:0-7389 GCA_046595575.1 Pyrinomonadaceae bacterium
GCAAACGGGGTAAAATTCAACTATCCGCACACCGAACGGCAGAGCCGATAAATCTTAAATATCCATCTACCGGCGCAATGGGGGTAAAACTCAACTATCCGCACACCGAGCGGCGAAGCCGGTAAACCTAACTTTCCGCACACCGAGCGGCGAAGCTGGCCAGATTTTAGCTATCCACTTTCGCCGCCAAGTCTTCAGCTTGTTCACCCTTTAAGAAGTTCACAGCATCTTTCAACTCGTCGGCGTTGCCCGTAATGAGCCGCGAGCTCCGTTCTCGTGTTAGATACGCCCAAAACCATTCGAGCATCACGATGATTCGATTTCGGAAGCCGATAAGGAAAAAGACATGAAGGCCAAGCCACATCATCCATGCAATCAGGCCTTTGAACTTTAGTCCGCCTAGTTGGGCGATCGCCTTGCTGCGTCCGATCGTCGCCATCGTTCCCTTATCTACGTATTTGAATTTCTGACGTTCTCCACGTTTGAGATCGGCGAGGATGTTATTCGCCGTCGCGGTTCCCATCTGCATTGCCGCCGGACTGACGCCCGGAACAGTTTCGCCGCTCTCCTGCTTCAGCGACGCCATGTCACCGATCACAAAAATATTTTCGTGTCCCGGGATGCTGAGATCAGGTTCGACAAACACGCGTCCCGCTTTGTCGGTTTCGACGCCGAGCAACTTTCCTATTGGCGAAGCGGCGACGCCCGTCGCCCAGAGCACGACATCGCAATCGATCCAGTCTTCACCGACCTTGACCCTTCCCGGCGCAATGTCGCTGACAAAGCTGTTTAGTCGGACGTCAACCCCGAGGTCCTCGAGTTGCGATTTCGCGCTCTCCGAAAGATCACTCGCAAACGTTCCGAGCACCCGATCCGATCCCTCGAAAAGCATCACCCTCGCATTGCGCGTGTCGATTGCTTTGAAATCTTTAGCCAAAGCCTGCCGAGCAATGTCGGCGACTGCACCCGCAAGTTCGACCCCCGTAGGCCCACCGCCGACCACGACGAAATTCAATGGTTCATGCGTGCCCTTGAGATATGCATCACGCTCCGCGAGTTCGAACGCCAACAGGACGCGACGCCGGATCTCGACCGCGTCTTCAAGAGTCTTCAGTCCCGGAGCCGAAACCTCCCACTCGTCGTGACCAAAATAAGCATGCCGCGCACCGGCCGCAACTATTAGGTAGTCGTACTCCACCTCAGAGCACGCGTCGAGCTTGACTCGTTTATTAATTGTGTCGAAGCCAATGACCTCACCCAGGATCACCTCGATATTTTTGGCGTAGTGGAGGATCCGGCGGATAGGCGACGCGATTTCGCCAGGTGATAGTACGGCCGTCGCAACCTGGTAGAGCAACGGCTGAAAGACGTGATGGTTCTTTCGGTCGATCAGCGTGACGTCGACATGCTCGTTCGCGAGCGCTTTGGCCGCCCATAGACCGCCGAACCCGCCACCGACAATTATAACTTTTGGTTTTCGTTCCATATTCCGCAACCGCTTTAGCGGCTTCGCCGCCCGATGAGCGGAAAGGCTCTGCCTTTCCGACTGGCCTGAAAAACATTGGAGGCTCCGCCTCCACCGGGAAGCGCAGCCTCAAATTCCAACATATCGCGCATACAACGACCGGGCAACCGATACATCATCAGTACCTTTGACGATCGCTCGACCGTCACGGAATACCGTGATCTCATTCTCACCGGATGTGAACCGCACGAGATAGTCGTTTTGCTTTACGTCGGAAAAGTGTGCGACTTTCTCGCCGAAGATTTTTAGATCGATTGTAATCGGCACGGTCGGTGCGATCTGAACGGCGTTGCGACCACAAAGCACGGCGGAAAACTCCCCGCTTTCAGCGTCGAGGAATTCGAAGTTACGTGCTCCGCACGTCGGGCAATCGGGATTCGGCTTCGCAAGTTTTATCTTCCGCCAGTCGTTCTGCCAGAGGTCGAACTGCAGCAGCGAGCCGTGCAGGGAACTCTTGTCGCCGACGATCAACTTGATCGCCTCAGCTACCTGTACAGCCGAGACCGTCGCGATGATCGGCATGATCACACCGGCGGTGTCACAGGTCGGCGAACTGCCGGCGTCGGGCATTTCTTCAAAGATACATCGCAGGCACGGAGTCTCACCGGGAATGACCGTCATCGTCGTGCCATAGCTTGAAACCGCCGCTCCGTAGATCCATGTCTTGTCGTGTTTGACGCAGGCGTCGTTGAGGAGGTATCGGACTTGGAAATTGTCGGTCCCGTCGAGGATAAGATCGATATCGGCTATAAACGATTCGACGTTCGATCGATTAACGTCAGCGACGATCGCTTCTACTTCGATCTCCGAATTGACCTCGCCGATGCGCATTTGCGCGGCGATGGCTTTCGGCAGACGTTCGGCCGCATCGGTTTCCTTAAAGAGAGTTTGGCGCTGTAGATTCGTGAACTCTACGAAATCGCGATCGACGATCCTAAGGTGCCCGACACCCGCACGCGAAAGCATCTCGGCGTGAGACGCTCCGAGCGCGCCGCACCCGACGATCAGCACGCGGGCTTTCTGTAATTTCTCCTGGCCCGCCTTGCCGATCTCAGGAAATAGAATCTGACGGCTGTACCGCTCGTTCATCACAGATCGAATAGCGCGGAGATAACGCCGCCGAAACCGCGCCCCTCTGCACCATCGGCGTACCTCCCGTCGCCCGTTCGTCGCTCCATCATCGCGAGCTTTCGCTGCTCGTCGCGGAGCAGACTGCGTTCACTTTCCAGAGCGATCTTTTCTTTCTCACGCGAACGCGCAAGACCGCCGTTGTCGATGAACGCAATTATCTTTGGCAGTTCGTCTGCGTCGAACCAGACGCCGTGCTGTTTGCAGAGATCGATGATCACGCCGGACGAACGCGCAAAATTGCTGCGGTTCATGAGCTGTTTGCAGTCAGGGCACGGGACGTAGGTGATCGCCGGTTGAACCTTAAGCTCCGCCCCATTCGACGAGATAAATGTAAGTACGGCAGACTGTTTTTCTTTATCGGAGCAGATCGATTCGAACGTATCGATATTCGTCCAAAGACCACCGCACCTCGTGCATTCGCGAAGGGGCGTTGAAGCGATCACGAGCGAATCGAGTCCACGCTTACATCGCGGGCACTCCCCGGGATTTCCCACCGCTACAACTTCAACGCTCGAGGCCCGTTCGCCGCAGTGGCCACAAAATGTACTGCCTAGGAACATAAGTCCGAGGCATGACGAGCATGCGACAGTTTTGAGACGAGAACGGCAAAACTCGCATTGCGTTCTATCGCTCTCGACCGCTCCGCCGCAGTTCGGACAATTCAATGCTTCGGCCATATGTTAATTTAGCCGTTCTTCGACGGCGGCCCTCATTTCGTTAACCGGGGCTTCGCCGCCGGTCCAGATCTCGAACTGTTTAGCACCCTGGGCAATAAGCATGTCGAGACCGCCGAGTGTCTTCGACCCAGCCGCTTTCGCTTCGAGCAGGAGCTTGGTCTGAGATGGATTGTACACAAGGTCATAGACAAGTTTTACGTCGCGGAGTTCGTCGGCTGTCGCTATGGTTTCGTTCTCGTATTCGCCCCGCGTGCCAAGAGGTGTGGCGTTGACCAGAATGTCAGTTGCCAGTCGTCGGCTGTCCGTCGCCAGTTGGTCGACCTTGATACCAAATTCTTCGGCAAATGCTGAGGCACTCTCGGGATGGCGAACCAGCAAGGTCACGTCGACTCCTTCATGTTGCAGTGCATAGACGCAGGCGCGGGCCGCTCCGCCCGCTCCCGCGATCACCGCACGAGAGCCCCAAAGATCGCCCAGCATTTTCTTCAACGGCTCGATAAATCCGGCCGCGACGGTGTTATAGCCGACCAAGCGTTCGCCATCGACTTTTACGGTGTTCACGGCACCGATCGTCTTCGCCGTTTCGTCGACCTCGTCGAGGTGTTTGATGATCGTCTGCTTGTGCGGATTAGTTACCGAAAAGCCGCGGAAGTTTAGCTCGACTTCGCGCGTCTGGGGACGCACCATGCGACGGATGAACTGGTCGAGGTCAGCGACCTGGAGCGGTAAAAAGACGGCGTTCATCTGCTCCTTCTTGAACGCAGCGTTGTGCATATATGGGGACAGCGAGTAGCTCGTGTTCCCCGCAACAACTCCGTAAACATCCGTATGCTGGTCGAGGTCTTTCACCCGAAACACGTCTCTCAGCACCTGTGCCGGAATCTGGCCCGGGGCAGTTCCGCCGCTAACATCGAGCGAGGCGTATGTAACAGGAGATCCGTTAGCGAGCCCGAGTATCCGCGTCCATTTTCCGGCCTCGCCCATCGCGATCGGGATCACCTTTTGCTCCGGTCTGCCGAGCAGTTTCCAGACTCCGATCGCGTCGACAGCGTCATTTACACTCACGGCGATCTTGATAGTTGCGGCAGTCGCTTTACTGATCGCTTCGAGTTGCTCTGAAAAACCGACGGCCGAATTAAAGTCGTGAAACGAGGCGAACGTTCTTTCCGAGTCAAACTCTGTCGGAGTCTCCATATCAAGTTCGTGGTCGACGAGAAAGTCAGAACCGTCTAAACGCTCGATTATCACCTTCCAAAACCCTATTCGTTCGGCAGGCGTCAGCACGCGTTTTCCACCCTGTTCACGCGGACGAAAAGTAATGAGGAATTGGTTCTTGATAGACCTGAGGCGCTCGATGAGAGGCGCGATCTCTGACGGAACGAGGCAGTCAAACCGAATCTCGATCAGGTCCGCAAACTCTTCGGCGTCCAAGATCTGCTCGATCGCCCTGACCCCGGTTTCGGCGCACACTGAAACGCAGATCTTTCCTTGATTCATAACGTGACGCTGATCGTTTGTTAGATCTCACGATCCTGACTCGATCGCAAGTTCATGACAAAGCTCATGGCGGCGATCAAGCAAACAACGACGCCGAGCGCCGCCGCGGCGACGATCGCTGTCTTGCCGCTTTGCTTGACGGCGATCGCTGTCAGCGCCCATGCGACAGCGATCGGATAGAAATAATTTGTCAGCTTCACGCGAATTGCAACGGCTGCTGCGGCAATGGCCAGGATCAACACGACGGCGAGAATGGTCTCCGCCGTGATGGAGATATCCAAGCGGAGATACTTGAGCATTATCGCGAAATTTACGGTCATGGCCGCCGTGACCCAGCCAAAGTAGATTCCGAACGGGGCCTTCACTATCCAGTTGTCAGCCAGCGACCGCGCACCGCGAAGATGGTTGTTAATGAGGAATAACGTCATGCAAAGGGCAACAATGATGACGAAGCAAACTACGATCTGGTCGGCGTGCCAAAAGTAGAGCCACGCGCAGTTGAGGGCGCAGGAGAAGATGTAAAGTGAGCGAAGGGGACGGAACCGTACGATGTTGGCGGGAAGTAGTTGATACACACTAAATGCGACAACTCCAACGTATATAAGGCTCCAGATAGCGAATGCATAGCCGGCCGGCGTAACCAGCGTCGAATATTTATCCGAAATCGAGCCTGTATCGACGCCACCAAGCCGGCCCGTTGCAGCCAGCCAGTTAAAGGCAATTACGCCTATCGTGGCCGCGACTATGAGGATCGCCCTCATCCTGTCGGTGCCGGTTACCTTTTCGTCCATTGTTTTAGGCTAGTACAGGTGCGAACGTACGACCCGATTTTGTTTGAGGTATTCACGATTTCGTATGAGAATAACGGATATCGTAAAGTTTTGTAAGCGATTAGGGATTGCCGAAGCTAAACTTTCCAACTATATTAGCAGACCGAGCGTCATAGGAGGTCTTGGCACCGCGATTGCCTCAAGAACAGCGACGCACTTTCCTTCTTCCCATGCGTTAGAAAAGGAAAGAGGAATCGAAGCGATGAATAAGTTCAAAAAGATCATATTTATGGTGGCGATGGTTGTAGGCTTGACCTTCAGCGTATCGGCACAAAAGGACGATCAGAAGCGTCCGCCGAAGAATCCGCCGGTGATCGAACCGCGGCCGAAAGAACGTCCTCCTCGCGGTAATCCGCCAAAGGACGAACAGCCAAAGAAGCCCGGTTTGAGCTTCTATCTGGTGCCGGACAAAAATGAAAGCGATCTTGCTTAATCAAAAGGCGACCTCAAAAAAGGTCGCCTCTTCAATTTACCGGTACGTTTAGGTCGCCGGTAGACTTGGAAATTGCCTTAGCTCTTTATAACCCGGACTCACGCGGAGGAAGTAATCGTCATAAGCTGACCCCGCCGACGACGGTTTCTACCCGGGACTATTGGCTAACGTCGAATATGATTGGATACATACCTAGCTGTACGCGCGTGCCCGTAACGCCCTGCTCACCGCCCACGACCTTGGCATTCTGCACAATTGACACTTCCATAAAGCCCGGACGACCGTCAGCTCCCGAGGTGTAGACTTTGCTGTCGGTTCTGAAAGTGCCTTTGGTAGTTCCCTCAAACGGACCCCCGGTTACAGGGCGAACATTGCCCTCGGTATCGACATAAGAAAGTTGATAAAACACGCTGTCACCTTCTTTACTCTTGCTGCCGTCATATTCAATGCTGATTTCCTGGCCGTTACCAAACAGGGCGCCTTTCGGAGGCTGCTTGGTGATGCTTGCGTCCGAGTAATATTTATAAGTGCCCTCGGGATCCTTGACCACGGGAGCGGGGGTTTCTGCGGATGAGCTTGCCGGAATACCCGACGAAGTATTCTTGCGGATATCATTCGACGAGCAACCAATAAAGATACTCGTAGCCAACCCGAAGGCGCCGATATTTTTTACGATCGTGAGTTTCATAGTTCTTTTCTAGTTATTAACCAGCGAGAAAACCGTTTTCGGCAAAATTCGCCAATTCACGGAAAAAATCTTTGTGTTTTTTCCGCAGACGCTTTAAGGCATCGACGCCGACTTCATCAGCGCGGTCGTTGTAACTACTCCACATTACTTTCCAACCTCTGCCGGATCTTTGTAGAAATGCCAGATGGGTTCCTTCGCCGGCGTCCGGCAAGTTAGTGCGTTCGAGACTGGCAAATGCCCAGTTTCCCTGAACCCTAATTGCGTTGACCTTGAAGATCTGATCCTTCAGGTCGTCATTTCGCGCGACGTCATAGGCACGAACCGTATCCACCAAGGCCTTTCGTTCCAAGCTGCCTTTTGTCGGCTCGTACATCTTCTGCGCCGATCCGACGTACACGCCGGATAAAATTAACGTGACGAATAAGATTATCTTTTTCATATTTTTCGATTAGTGTCGAAGAGAACTCTTAGCAACTAAACGCGGTAAATAAGCAACGCCGTCCTATGGGTTATCCAACTCAAAATAACGGCTAACAGCACCACCTGTCCATGTCGTTACAACGTTTGAGTTGGTCAGAATTCCAGTGGGAGTAGTGAATTTAATCCAA
>JBKJOR010000434.1:0-7642 GCA_046595575.1 Pyrinomonadaceae bacterium
AGGTAAAGAAATTCTATGTCCGTCATCGCGGCACCGGCGAACCTACCTTGCGAATAAATACCGGTAAGTACGATCCACTTCTCGGCCGTTCATATTTCGAGATAGCGATGCACGCCCGCAGCCAGCATCGTACGCAGGAGCAAGGCGTGCTCGAGTTGAAGGGTGATCAATTCTCGCAGTTAAACCTCGTGACGCCGACCGGCGCACTGCCGGGTATTGAAAAAAGGGTGTTCGATGGGTTGGATCTGGGGTCGGACCTCCTCGGCGGGATTGACGGGGAGTTTATTGACGATGCCTATACCAAACCGGATGCTCTGCGTGCCAACCTGATCAAACGCCTCCCCGAGTCCGAATCCAATCCGATGTATCCGATCGTCGTACGAGCGATCCTCCAAGCCGCTGGAGTTCGGATCGATGTCCTCGCTGATCGTGAGACGACCGTCGCGGGCGAGACCTTCCCGGTTGCCGTACGCATGTTCTCTCCTCACGCAAATGAACTGAAGGTAATTAAAGTCGAGTTTGATTTTCCCTCCACGCCGGTGCCCGAGCCGACGGCCAGCGTTCAACCTACGTTTTTCCGACGGGAGGTAGGCGATTATTCCGGACAGTTCAGCCTAACAGTGCCGGCGACAGCAATACCGACACAGCCTTTTTGGCTACTAGCGCCGCGGCAGCGTGATCTTTTTACGATCGCGTCAGGCTACACGGCGGGCCAACCAGTCCAGGAATCGGCAGTAGCTGGCACTATAACGCTCGAGATCAGGGATAAACGGATCAGTATTCGCAGACCCGTCGAATATCGGTATGCCGATGACATTCGGGGTGAGATCAGGCGTGAACTGAACATCGTCCCAAAGATCACGATCGAACCTAATAAGAACCTAACGATAGTCTCGACGCGAACGAAACTGATGAGCCGCGAAATCTCCCTCGCTTTGACGAATAACGCGAGCGGACCCGCATCGGGCAAGATCCGATTGCTTCTGCCCGGCGGCTGGACGTCATCGCCTGCCGAAGCAGACTTCGCTATGACTCGAAAAGGCGAGAGCTCGACGGTCCGTTTCAACGTCAACATTCCTGGAAAGGCGACTGCAGGCTCTTTTGAGATACGGGCCGAAGCTGTAGCGGGAGGCGAGACGTTTAGAGAGACGATGCAGACGATCGCCTATGAACACATACAGACTCACCGGATTTATCGGCCCGCGAAAGTCGACGTTAAGCTGATAGATCTGCAAACCTCGCCGGTCAAGGTTGGGTACGTACGCGGTAGCGGAGATCGGGTATCCGACGCGATCCGTGAGCTTGGTATGTCAGTTGAGGAGATCGATGAGGAGTCACTGACCAGCGGCGATCTATCAAGATTTGACACGATCGTCGTCGGTATCCGGGCCTATCAGGTTCGGCCGGACGTTGTCGCCAATAATCAGAGGCTGCTGGATTTCGTCACCAAAGGCGGAACGCTGATCGTGCAATACCAGTTGCCTGCGACATATGCTCAGCCGAACCTTACGCCGTTTCCAACGCAGATGGGTCCGCGGGTCGCGGATGAAAATGCACTGGTCACAATCGCGGAGCCGACACATCCGATCTTCAATTTCCCAAACAAGATCACGCAGGAAGATTTCAAGGGTTGGGTGCAAGAGCGAAATCTATATAACTTTGTGATGACGGATCCGAGGTATGTCGGCCTTCTTGAATCACACGACGCGGGCGAGCCCGAGAACAAGGGTGGGCTTGTCGTCGCCGACATCGGAAAAGGGAAGTATGTGTACTGCAGCTACTCGCTCTTTCGCCAGCTGCCGGCCGGAGTTCCCGGTGCGTATAGACTGCTCGCGAACATGCTTAGTTTGCCGAAGGCAGGCTCCGCAAGTGCCGTAAAATAAAGTTGACAGGCCTCGAGGGTTGGGGTTATCTTAATAAGCCGCAGCAGAAATTGAACGAATGCGAAACAGAAACTTTAACAACTTTAGCTTTTTCTACTTTTACTTTTACGGTGAAACGGCTGAGGTTTGGTTAAGGTAACTCTTAATAAATTTCTAAACGAAGCCGTGAAACTTAAAAAGTTCACGGCTTTTTTGCTTTGTGAGGTGAATGATGAATCTGGATGGATGCCGAAGAGTAATCGACACGATCGATACCGAGATACTTGGTCTGCTCAACCGGCGGGCGAGTCTGTCGCGTCACATCGGTCAGATTAAAACCAGTGCCGGTCTCCCGGTAATTGATCGGGGGCGCGAGGAGACGGTAATGCGCCGGCTTGTCCGCGAGAATCGTGGCGACATTGGCGACGGCGCCTTAGCAACTATATATCGGGAGATTCTTAACGAGTCTCGACGGATCCAAGAAGCCGAAGCGGCGGAGCTTGTTGCAAGCGGAGAGCAGTCCCGATGACGCGAGTTGCGATACAAGGCGTGGCCGGGTCATACAGCGAACAGGCCGCTCGCGAGATATGCGGCCGCGAGGTGTCAATTCTGGAATGCCGGAACTTCGCGGACGCATTCGAAGCCGTCACGCGTGGCAACGCGGATAATGCGGTCGTCCCTGTTGCAAACAAGATCGTCGGCGAGATCAAGCAAGCGATGGATCTTTTGCGGGCCGGTCGGTTTCGGGTCTTGGATAATTTGCCGTTAAAGGTGCTCCATGTTCTGGCTGGCACCGCCGAAGCAAGAGAAGACGAATTGGTGTCGGTTCGGTCGCACATCGAAGCGTTAAAGCAGTGTCGGAAATTCTTTACGCTCAACTCGCATCTTGCTCAGATCGTCGGAGCCGACACAGCTTCAAGCGTACGCCGCATCGTCGAGGAAGGGGATGCTAGGCATGCGGCGATCGGAAGCAGGCGCGCGGCCGAGTTATACGGAGCAAAGATCTTAAGTGAAAACATCGCAGACGATATTGATAACTGGACCACTTTTTACTTAATAGGAAACTAGAAATTATGTTGGATACATGGACAAACGGAAGGCCAATCGCAGGTAAGGCCATCGAGAAAAAAAATACTTCGCTAGTAGGGATGAAGAGTGGAGAATCGACGGTCGTCTGGGTAGGCGATGTGCCGATCGGCGGGACCGAGTCAATCGTTATCGCCGGACCGTGTTCGGTCGAGTCCCGTGAGCAGGTTATCTCGACCGCCTTTGCAGTAATGGAACTGGGTGCCGCGATTCTTCGCGGTGGTGCGTACAAGCCGCGAACATCGCCTTACGATTTTCAGGGACTGGGCGTCGAAGGTTTGCGTCTTCTACGCGAAGCGGGTGATGCGGCAGGTCTGCCGGTAGTTACTGAAATAATGAGCGAGCACGACGTCGACGTTGTCTGCGATCACGCTGACATGCTGCAGGTCGGGGCCCGCAACATGCAGAACTTTGCGCTTCTTAAAATGCTTTCGAAAACAAATAAGCCAATACTTCTGAAACGCGGCCCATCGGCCACGGTCAAGGAATGGTTGTCGTCCGCCGAATATATCCTGCATGGCGGGAACGGAAACGTGGTGCTTTGCGAGCGTGGGATCAAGACCTTTGATAACAGCTTGCGCAATACTCTTGATCTGGCGGCCGTGGCACTCGTAAAGGAAATAACGCACTTGCCGGTGATCGTTGATCCTTCGCACGCGACCGGAAAGCGAAGTCTTATCGCCAAATGCGCTAAAGCGGCGATGGCCATTGGCGCCGACGGTGTTGTCGTCGAAGTTCATCCCGAACCCGACAAGGCTCTGTCCGACGGAGCACAGTCTCTGACATTCAAATTGTTTGGGGAAATGATGGAAGAATTACAGAGCCCGGTTCGACGGCTACGGACGGCAATAAGTATGGCGACCTAGCTATTCGATCGTTGCCAGGATATCGCCCGCGGCGACGGTCGCGCCTTCCTCTACACGGACTTCCTTTACGGTTCCCGCTTTTGGTGCTTTCAACTCGTTCTGCATCTTCATCGCCTCGACGATCAGGACGCCATCGCCTTTTTCCAGGACGGCACCGGGTTCCACGAGTATTCGCACGACCTTCCCGGGCATTGCCGTCTTTATCTGGGCAGGACCGTCCGCACTATCGGTATCGCCCCCGGTGCTCCGAAGGCGTTTTGGATCGGTGAGCCGGATCTCGTATTCTCTCTGGCCGATGCGGACATTCATCGGGTCGCCGGACACGACCGGGTCAGTGACCACGGCCTCGTAGACACGATTGTCATGCTTGAACAAAAACACGCCGGGCTCCGGTTCTGAAGCCTCCAGCTCATACGTCCGACCGTCGACGTCCGCGAAGATCTTACCCTCACGGTGTTTTATTTCGATCTCGTGCTTGTCGTCACCGATGTCAGCATGAAGCTTCATATTGGGTCAAACGGCATCGGTAGAGCGGGGGCAAGCCCGCCTTCCGGACTTGCGAATGATGCCCGCGCCGAATGTTGGGTACAAAATCAGATCGTCGGACATTCGCAGGTCCGGAAGGCGGGCTCGTCCCCGCGCTTTTTCCACTACGCGGACTGTGACCCGCCCTTGACCTTATTCGGCTGCGGGGTGATCCGAAGATATGGTTTTATCGTCTGCCAACCGGCGGGGAATTTCTCCTTCGCCTGCTCGTCGGTCACGGCCGGTACGATAATGCAATCGTCCCCGTCCTTCCAATTAACAGGTGTAGCGACGCTGTATTTCGCGGTAAGCTGCAGCGAGTCGATCACTCGTAAGATCTCGTCGAAGTTGCGGCCGGTGCTGGCCGGATACGTAAGCATCAGTTTTACTTTTTTGTCCGGTCCGATGACGTAAACCGAGCGAACCGTAAACGTGTCGCTCGCGTTCGGATGGATCATACCGTAGAGGTCCGAAACCTTTCGATCGGCGTCCGCGATGATCGGAAAGTTGAGCGCGGTGCCCTGCGTCTCCTCGATATCTTTTGCCCATCCGGCGTGCGAATCGACGGCATCAACACTGAGACCGATCATCTTCACATCACGTTTATCGAACTCCGGCTTCATGCGCGCCGCCATTCCAAGCTCTGTCGTGCAGACCGGGGTGTAGTCTTTTGGGTGTGAGAACAAAACGCCCCAACTGTTGCCCAGCCATTCGTGAAATCCTACCTCGCCTTCGGTAGTATCGGCAGTAAAATCCGGTGCATCGTCGCCTAAACGAATCGACATTTTGATTATCCTCCAGGGTGAATTTGGAACGAATTATATCAGACTATTAAGCGAATTCAAGCAGATTACCTTTCGGCCAAAGGTGCGTCGACGGTCACGTCCGCGACGCATTTTCTGAGCCTGACAAGACCGACTTTCTTCTCGTCCGATCGGAGGATCTTTGCCTCGAGCCCGCGGAGAGTAAGCGTTTCCCCAGTCTTTGGAACGTAGCCCGCTTCGCTGTTTATCATCCCGGCTACGGTCGTGTATTCGTCGTCCTCTAGTTCGATATCGAATAGCCGCTCGATCTTATCGATATCCGTCGAGCCGAGAACGTCCCAATAGCCTTCCTCGCCTTCGATGATCTCGATGATCTCTTCGTCTTCCGTGTCCTCGTCCTCGATCTCTCCGACGAACTCCTCAATGATGTCTTCGATAGTCACGATGCCGGGGACTCCGCCATACTCGTCGATCACGATCGCGATCTGCACGTGGTTCGATTGCATGCTTTTCAGCAGTTCCGACGCTGTCTTTGTCTCAGGCACAAAGTAGGCATCTCGCATCATGTCGTCGATCGGTTCACTCTCCTTACCGTCGGCCCATGCCTGGAGCAAGTCGCGCACATAGATGATGCCCTCGACGTTATCGATGCTGTCGCGATAGACCGGCAACCGAGAATACTTTTCTTCGGTCATCAGGTCGCGAGTTGCGCGGACGCTCGTTCCCGCGGCGACGGCATAGATCTCGGTCCGCGGGGTCATGATCTCGCCCGCTCGCGTATCGCTGAATTCGACCATCGATTCGATAAGCGCACGCTCTTTTTCTTCGATGATACCTTCAGCCTCGCCGACCTCCATCAGGGCCTGAAAGTCCTCATCGCTATCGACATCGCGGTCCTCGCCTTTTTCCGGTACGATCGTCGATTCAAGTTTCTGCTGATCTTTCGAGATCCGTCGCGCAGTAAATGGCGCAGTTACGGCGTATATCAAGCGATAGAGTGGACGGACGATGGGCAAGAGGAATAGAAACTTCTTATCGGGGTCGCTGCGTACGATAAGCCGCGGGATCACCTGTCGAAAGATGACGGTGATCAAGAGCCCGGCGACGATGGAAAATACGACTAGGCTGGTTTGGGTAGAGGTTATCCTGAGGCCTATCAGGGTAATGATGACCGCAGCCGAGATCAAGAGTACCTGGATGGTCGCTGAAAGAGCGAGGCGAAAACGCGGCCGGAATTCGAGGATCTCTCTTAAGAATTCTGCGGTGCCCTGGTTTTGTGAATCTTCGAGGTCGGACGCCAGACGCCGGAGGCCGACATCGGAGATGTGGGAAAACGCGAGATCGACCGTCGCCAAAAACACCATGGCAAAGAGAATCAACAGGGCGAGAGCAATCTCGATTTCCATAAGCTACAGAGTGTAAATGTTACGTTTCGTCGACCATGAAAGCAACTCCATGGTCCGAGCCTTCTTGTGGAAATGTGGAGTTTCACGCAAAGCCTGCAACGCAAAGGTGAAAGTAACTTCACCTTCGCTCGAGCAGGTTGGCGGCAGATTCGTCGAGCAGCCAGTAGAGATCGCCTATGGTCGGATCTATAAGCTGAGCGGGGAACTCGTCGGGTCGGAATTCGCCTTCCAGGACGTTTGCGACGGCCTTGGCTTTTTCGATCCCGGAGGCGAGAACCATAACCGTGGCAGCGCTATTAATAACCGGAAACGTTATCGTCAAACGGTGCTCAGCTAGTTTTTCGACCCAGTTTGCTGTGGCAGGCGTTTGTTGTTCGTGAAGCGCGGCAGTATTTGGGAAAAGCGATGCGGTATGAGCGTCGGCGCCAAGGCCTAGGAGAATGAGATCGAGAGGAACGAACGGTCGTAGATCCTTTTCATAAAGTTTCGCTCCAGTTTCAGCGTCGCCCGATGTCGTGTTCCAACGGTAGACGTTTCGATCGGGAATCTCCAGTGGCCTGAACAGTGTCTTCGCCACCATCCGGTAATTACTTTCCGGTGAATCATCAGGCACGTATCGTTCGTCTCCAATGAAGAAAGTGACGCTTGGCCAATCGATCGAGCCGCGATAATGGTCTGACGCAAGAATTGCGTAGAGGGAGCGAGGAGTCGATCCGCCGGCGAGGGAAACGGTAAACGATCCGGTTGAGCTGATAGCCGCGTTTGCGATATCAGCGAAAAGCTCGGCCGCCGTTTCGCTTAAGCGGGCGAGATCTTTACTAATTCTTATTCGAGTCACGCGTATCTTCCGGATTCTTCCAGGCCCGGCCATCGACCGACAGCAGCTCATCCGCTTCCGAAGGTCCCCAGGAGCCTGCGTCGTAGTTAGGAAACTCGCGGGCCGGGATCGCCTTCCACACGTCGAGGATCGGATCGACGATCTGCCAGCTTGCCTCTACCATGTCCGCCCGCTGAAAAAGAGTTGCGTCGCCGATCATGCAGTCGAACAGGAGTCGTTCGTATCCAGTGCTGATCTGCTCGCCGAAGTGCTCGACGTAATTGAAATCCATGTCCACCGCTCCGACCTTTACGAT
>JBKJOR010000273.1:0-8678 GCA_046595575.1 Pyrinomonadaceae bacterium
CGGGCGGTCGCCGTTGGCACCAAACTGCAGTATCAGCGTTCCGGCCGTCGACCGTTGTGAATACCACGTAGCGGATGACGGACGAAAGACCGTTGTGTCGAACCTGCCGTCACCGTCGTAATCACCGGCCGCCGGAATGTCGGTGCTTGTTCCGAATGGTGTCGAGTAGTAAGTGGTATCCTCCGACCTCAGGATGAACCACTCGCCCAACGCCGGTCGCCAGACTGCGACATCTGCTTTACCATCACCCGTGTAGTCTCCCTGTACGCGTTTGTCCGTGGAAATACCGAAGTCGTAGACAGCTACTCCCGCCGCCGAACGATTTAACCACCACTGATTATTTGACGGCCGGAAGATAGAAAGATCAGCGAATCCGTCACCATCGTAATCTGCAACCGCAGGTTCGTCTCCGATCGCTCCGAACTGTTGGATGGCTGTTCCAAGAGTAGACCTGGCGATGTACCAAGTGGCTGTCGCAGGTCTGAATATAGCGACATCGGCTTTGCCGTCGTTGTCGAAATCTCCAGGCGTGGGGATGTCGCCCACGGTCCCGAACGGGGCTGTATAGTAGGTATTGTCTTCAGATCGAAGGATGAACCATTCGCCCGTCGACGGACGCCAGAAAGCGACGTCAGTCTTGCCGTCACCAGTGTAGTCAGCAGGCACGATCCGATCGCTCGACATCCCGAATTGGAGTGCGCCTGTGAGTCCGGTAGAACTTTTGTTTACCCACCATTCGCCGACCGGCGGTCGGAAGATGCCAATATCGGTCTTGCCGTCACCGTCGAAATCGAAAGGAGTATTTTTAGTCGGCACGTAGTATACCGATTCGATCGATGCAGCTTTGTTTGACGCGTCAGGATAGTAACCGCGAACTCGTACGAATCCGGAGCCAAACCCGGCACCCGTCAGTGACCAGAGAGTGGACGGTAGCGAGAGCGTTCCGTTGCCGAGTAGCGTGTAATTGATCCCGTCTGTTGACCTTTCAAACGTTACGCGTTGAACTTGCGGAGACGATCCGCCGTTGTTCCACTCGAGAAATCGCGGTGAGGCGGTCCAAATGGTCTCGGCCGCCAGATAGGTGTTCGAGATCTTTGCCAGTCTGACCCGTGACTGACCGCCGATCGAATTGAAATTCCCGCCCACGACGATCTTGCCATCGCGCTGGAGGGCGATTGCCGCAATCGTATCGTCGGCGTTCATTGTGAAAGTTGTGTCGAGTGATCCGTTTGAGTTCAATCTGCCCAGATATTGTCGTGCCGTCGAATTGAGTGTGTTAAATCTGCCACCGACAACGATCTTTCCGTCGGCCTGGACCGCGATCGAATTGACTGTCAGATCCGCGGTTCCGGTAAATGACGTATCGATCGCACCGGTCGGCAAAAGCCGCGCGATATTTGCGTTCGAGGTACCTGTGATCCCAATGAACGAACCGCCGATCAGAATCTTTCCGTCGTGCTGCAATGCGATGTCGGACAATTCCTGAACGATACCGGTGAAGGGCACGTTTATGCTTGGATCGAGCGTGCCATTGGTATTAATTCGGGCGACTGCTACCCGCGGTACACCGCCCACGGTGCTGAAAAATCCGCCGATCAGGATCTTTCCGTCCGGCTGTATCCTAATGCGCACGACGCCGGGATTAACGTTCGGATTGAATGTCGCGTCCAACGTGCCGTTAGGGTTTAGACGGGCGAGACCGTTGATCGCTGTACCGTTGACGTTTGTGAATGTTCCTCCGATCAGGATCCTTCCGTCAGTTTGAATTGCCACCGCAAAGACTGTGTTATTTATGGTCGGTGCAAACGCTGTGTCGAGTGTGCCACTCGGATTTAGACGCGCCAGCCGCGATCGGCTCGATCCACCGACGGTCGTGAATCCGCCCGCGATCAATATTTTCCCGTCGCCCTGGACGGCTATACCGTCGACCTCGCTATCGATCGCCAGATTTGGAAACGTGGCTTCGACAGTTCCATTGGCATTTAGCCGCGAAAACTTTGAGTGAGCCACACCGCTTATGCTCGTAAAGTTTCCCCCGACCAGCGTCTTCCCATCCGATTGCGGCGCGATCGTAAGTGGGATCCCCGTTGCGACGGTGAGATTTGTTGTAGCGTCGACCGCGCCGTTCTCGTAAACGCGTCCTAAACCGCGCCGCACAACACCGCCGATCGAGTTGAGCCGACCTCCGATCAGTATCTTCCCGTCGCGTTGGATCGTTAACGACGACAACTTGATGCCGTTGACGGATGCGTCAAAACCCGCATCAAGTGTGCCATTGAGGTTCAGCCTGGCGACATAATTTCGCGGAACGCCATTGATGGAGTTGAAAAATCCTCCGATCACTATCTTGCCGTCAGGTTGAATCACAGTTTCCTCGACCCAGGACCCGGTCATGATATTCAACGTCGGATCGCCCGTTCCATTCGAATGGATTCGCATGACACCGTTGGCGTGTCCGAAGACGATCTTTTTGTCTGCCTGAATGCCGATAGAACTACCGATCGCAGGAGTTAACGGACGAAATGTGGTATCAACCGTTTTGCCATCCTCGTTAAGCCTGGCGAGATGTGACTGGACAGTGCCCCCGATCATTCCGAAGCCTCCTGCAATCAGGATCCGGCCTCTTTCATCGCGTTTCATGTCGTATATGACCGAGCCCTGACAATCAAAATTGGTAGTCATATCGAGGGCTCCGAATGGACTGACCCGGGCAAGTAAATATCGCGGGGTGCCATTGACGGCCGTGAACGCACCACCGGCGATGACGTTCTGGTCAAAGGTCAGTGCGAGGCTGAAGACCGGCCCGCTCGTGTTCGCGACAAATCCCGTATCCAGGTTTCCGAACTGGTCGATCCGCGCAAGATTTGCACGGGGGACTCCGTTCACCTCAGTGAAGTCGCCACCGATGACGATCTTGCCGTCGTTCTGGACGACGATCGCATAGACCAAACCCGGAAATAGATTGCCACCGTCCAGTTTTTTGACGCCCACGGCGTTGAACAGAGTATTGCCCGTCCCGTCGTGATTGAGCAGTGCGATGCTGCTCCGCGTAAGTCCACCGATACTGGTGTAATACCCACCGACGTACATTTGCCCGTTGCCGAGCAGGGCCACCGTGTAAACGTCACTGGTGAACGGCAGCGGGTCAAAACCGTCATTTGCGGACTGTGCGAAGATCGACGAAGCCGAAGCCAGGGCCGCCAGGATAATGCCCCCCAAGATTGCGGCAGCGGACTTTATGGTAAACATTGAATACTCCTCGGATAGTTCTTTCTGGTCTATGACTACTAAGCGAAAGGTTGCCGATGTCGGCTCCCCACCTTTCGATTAAAGATTCGGGGGATCAATTACCGAGCAGGCGGAACGTATAAGAAAAATATGCCTGCTGGACCGGACCGCCCACATCGGCGCGTATGCCGAACTTCAACGTCATCGACCTTCGGAACAGGTTGTTAATGACACTCTGAGGCAGGCCGAGCGAGGCGAAGTATGTTCGCGAGAATCCACGCCCGGCGACCGATGCGTAGCTATCGTTCTCACTCACAAAATCGTCTATCCCAACACTGAAAGTTTTGACGCGGGTTCCTGCGAGGCTCGTGGTGTACGATCCATTCATTGGCAATCCAGTGGTCGGGTGGACTGCTGCCGGGTCGTTCAGAGCAATACTCTCGATCGTCACAACGGGAGTGAAACGGATAAACGCGACACCGGGGCCGTAGCCGTTCCCAGGCGGCGGTCCGGCTGCGGACGGTATAGCATCGAAGCCGACCGTATTGTTTAGCATTGGGTAGATAACGTTATCGACGGAGTTCGCGGGTATCGTGAGTTGCCACACGGGATCGAATACGCTTGTCGTGCTCATCGGCGTCGTCGAATTGTGCACGATGCAATGATCATCCGGGGCGAGTTCCAGTTGTAGTTCGTCGAGCAATATCTGCGGATCGCAGCTGCGATAAACATATAAGGTACCCGCATAGAGGCTGCCGAGAAACTTTGCGTTCTTCCCGAACGACGCGGTGTCGTTAAAGTCCGCCGGTGCCAGCATGGCGGAGTCGGCAGAGACTTTTTTTATTTCCTCGGATTCTTTCTGGACCTCCCGCAACGAAGTGCGCGGGCTGCCTGATTTTTGGGCGTGACCGATCTGCGAGCAGATTGCGATCGTGAAAATAACGCTGAGTAATTTATTCATGATGAAGTTTTCCTTTTGTTTTTGCTAAGTAGCGGGACGATCCGGAGGGGACCGCCCGATCATGAGGTTCGTGAGTTACGGTAAGTAGCTCACCGGTGTCGGAATGTCAGTCGACAGGCCGAACGAGATCTGGCGAGTATCCCCGGAGCTTTGCTGGATGTACCAGACGCCGTCTCGGTAGACAGCTACATCTGTACGACCATCGCCGTCGTAATCGGATGGAACAAGCTTGTCCGTTGCAAGTCCCCAGTTCGCGTAACGACCCAGACCCGATCCGCTCTCGCGGATGTACCACACGCCGTTTCGGAAAACCGCATGGTCGGTTTTTCCGTCGCCGTTGTAATCAGCCGGCACCAGTTTGTCGGTACCTAGTCCCCAGTTCGTCACGGTGCTGGTAATGTTCGTCAGATTGAGCGAGTACCATATGCCGCTGGCTGGACGGAAGATAGTCGGATCAAGCCGCCCGTCGCCGTTGTAGTCGCCGCGTGCCGCGATGTCTCCGCTTGAGCCCCACGGGATGAATGAGATAGCGCCGGATGGGTTGTTGAGACTGCCGCGATAGTAGAAAAAGCTTTGCTGTCCGAGGGAGGAGCCGGGCCGGTAGACGGCGGCGTCGGCTTTGCCATCGTCGTCGTAATCGCCGACAACGGACGGGTCGTCACCGGGTTGTCCAAATTGCTCGATCCTGACGCTGTTGTCAGAACTGTTGAGCACGTAGAAAGATCCCGGCGAACCGCTCCGCCAGACGGCGTAGTCGGTTTTCAGATCGCCATCGTAATCCGCAGACGCCAACTCATCGGTTGCAATACCCCAACGCACTCCCGCTACCAAACCACTCGAACTACCGAGCACGTACCAGTCGCCGGTCGATGGCCGGAACAATGAAATGTCCGTCGCGCCGTCACGGTCGTAGTCGAAGTTTTCCGCAGTGTCGCCTTTGTATCGCGCGAGAGCGAACCATCTGGTTCCCGGAGTTAGGCTGTCACTTTCGCCCGCGACCACGATCCGGCCGTCCTTTTGGATCGCGACCGCGTTTATGGCATCGGCGTTTCCACCAAGTTCGCTGATCACGATCCCGCCGTTCCCCCATTTGGTGTCCAGCGCGCCGTTTTTGTTATAGCGGACCGTGACGAAATTGCTGTTAGGTACATTGGGCGCTCTGCCTGCAACTACGATCTTGCCATTCGCCTGGATAGCGAGCGCCTTCGCCTGGTCTAAAGAACCCCCGGCGCCGATAGGGGTTTTGACCATACCGCCGGTTCCGAATCCGTCATCCAGCGAGCCGTTGGTGTTGAATCGAATGACCCAAAAATCGTAACTGGTGGCGTTTGTAAAACCGCTGCAGGAAACTACTATCTTTCCGTCGGTTTGCAGCTCGACAGCCTCGAATTCATGACCGATCCCGACACTGGTGTCGACATACCCGTTTACGCCGAACGTCGGATCGGATTGCCCTTGCGAGTCGTAGCGCAGCACAACGAGCTTCTGGACCCCACTCTGGACCCGGTTGTGCACGACGACGATCTTACCGTCGGTCTGCAGTGCCATGTGACGCGCGAAACTGTTGCCTGAGAGTTGAGGGATGATGATCCCTTGATTACCGAAAGAAGTGTCGATCGATCCGTTAGCGTTGTAGCGAACAATTGCGTAGGAGGTTTGAAACGTCGGAGGCGTATCGCTGCGCCCCGAAACGATGATCTTCCCGTCAGGCTGGATCACGAGAGCGTTTCCGATATCTGTGCCGCCGCCGATCGCCGTCGTGACTACACCGTCTCCATCGAACGTCGTATCGAACGTGCCATTTGTGTTATAGCGGACGACCTTCATGTCGATGTTGGCCGTCGGCCCGTTATCACCGGAAACGACTATCTTACCGTCAGGTTGGATCGCGACGGCATGCGCGGTACCCGCGGTAGGTTCGGCCCTGCCCGTGCCGTTAAACGTAGTGTCGAGGGAACCGTTTACGTTGTAGCGGAAGACCTGCATCGTGCCTCCGCCTTCTCCAACGGCGATTACTTTTCCGTCCGACTGGATCGCGAGGGCCATCACAAGATTTGTAGCTCCTGAGGCCTGGGTCAGCACGACTCCATTCGTTCCAAACGTCGCGTCGAGCGTGCCGGGTTGGGCGCGGCTACTGTGTGCTCCGCGTATTATCAGCAAGAAGAAGATGAATATCGATATGTAGAATTTCTTGTTCATGGGTGTCATAAATGCCTATGTCGCCGTTGTGTTAGAATCTGCCTTAAGATCTCGAAGCGACTTGATACACACAAGCACCCGAGCGTTCTCGATAAAGTGGATCTCTTTACCTTCGATCAGGCGAAATACTTCGCGTTCGGAAATGTCGGTTAGAACGCTTGCTGTTTTCGGTGTGGCCATTTCGGTCATCTTTGAGCACTCTGAGCAATATGCTTCAAATTGCTGCTCCGCATTTGTAACGGCTATCCGCTCGTCAATCTCAACCACGATGCCCTCATCTTTGTTCCTCATTGGCAACGATCATGGATGAGACGCACCGCTGGAGTCTTAAACATTTTGTGAATTTTCGTGTATTTTTTCTGAACCTGTTTTAAATGGCGACGATCTATCAATTCGGGAAATTCGTTCTAAACGTTCAGGAACAGTCGCTTACTGCGGATGGTCGGGTCGTTCATCTTCCGACGAAGGAGTTCGAGACACTCCAGATGCTGGTCGAGAATAACGGCAAGGTTCTCAGCAAGGACGAAATGATGTCGGCGATCTGGAAGGATACTTTTGTCGAGGAAAGTAATCTGGCTCAGTATGTCTCGCG
Organism: Pyrinomonadaceae bacterium; assembly: GCA_046595575.1. Lineage (GTDB taxonomy): Bacteria > Acidobacteriota > Blastocatellia > Pyrinomonadales > Pyrinomonadaceae > OLB17. The sequence goes on from JBKJOR010000273.1 coordinate 6,981, forward strand.
GCTCAGGAAGGTCCTCAATGTCGATGGCAACCAGTACATAAAGACTATCTCAAAGCGCGGCTATAGATTTCCCGCCGAGGTAAAGATCTCTGACGGTGATCTGATCATCGAGCGGCACATGAGAGTAAAGGTCGGCGGGAATGATACTCGTAGTCTGGGCGAGATCAACAGCGTCGCAGTCCTGCCGTTTCAGTCGCTTGCCTCGCCGTCGGAGGACGAATTCTTCGGGCTCGGCATAACCGACGCTCTTATTACGCAGTTGACACGCACCGGCCAGATAATCACGCGCCCGACTTCTTCCGTTTTGAAGTTCCGATCGACGGATCAGGATCCGGTCGCGATCGCCGCGCTCCTAAACGTCGACGCCATACTTCAGGGCAACTTTCAGAAGTCGGGCAATCGCTTGCGCCTAACCGCCCAGATGCTGGACTCCGAAAGCGGAAAAACGCTCTGGGCTGAAAGTTTTAATACCGATATTGACGATATATTCGATGTCCAGGATCGGATCGCCGAACGGATCGTCGATGCGTTGAGCAAACAGCATTCCGCTGAGACAAGCGGACAGTTCACCAAACGGTATACGGAGAATAGAGCGGCCTACCAGGAGTATCTTAAGGGCAGGTTTAATTACTCGAAGCGGACCAGCGATGGGTTGACAAAGTCGCTTAGAAATTTTGAAAGGGCGATAGAGATCGATCCTTTATATGCCCTTGCGTACGCGGGGATGGCCGAGGTTTATCAGCTCTTGCCGCTGTCGGATGAACTCGAGCCACACACCGCGTTCCCGAAAGCAAAGGCGGCTGTATTACGCGCTCTCGAGATAGACGATGCAATCCCCGAAGCCCATGTTTCCCTCGGCGTGATCTTGATGGATTACGAATGGAACTGGCGCGGAGCAGAATTGTCTTTTCAAAAAGCGATCGCGCTCAACCCAAATCATGCAGCGGCACATCAGGTTTATGGCACGCTCCTTTTGAGGCTCGGCCGCATCGGCGACGCTCTCCTCGAACTGAAAAAGGCACAACTTCTGGATCCGCTTTCGCCGGCGATCAATACGTGGATGGCCGAAGCGTTTGCTCAGCTCGATGAGCATGCGGCGGCGATACGCATTCACAATGAGACCATCAAATTCGCGCCCGATTATTTGTATGCCCATTATTTTCTTGTTCATTCATACGTAAGCACGGGCCAACTTGCGGAGGCGGCGAAGGCCGCGGAACATGCCCTGATGCTTTCCGACGACATGTCGCTCGCACGCTCGGCTTCGATCTATCTAAAAGCGCACATGGGTGACCAGGAAGCCGCCCGAAGCGAACTTCAAGGCTTGATCGAGAAAAGACAAACAAAGTATGTGAGTGCGATAAACGTCGCGAGCGGTTTCGCCGTACTGAAGGAAACCGACGACGTCTTCTCGTGGTTGGAGACCGCACTCGTGGAGCGCGATTCTAATCTGACTTGGCTGCATATTGATCGTGAATTTGACTATCTTCGCGACGACCCACGGTTCACGGCGATCCTGAAAAAGGTAAATCTGCCTGACGCGATTAATTTACAAAGCGTCCGCGTGTCGGAGAATATGAAATCGCCGGCGGGTACCGATGTACAACGAGGCGAACCGGCAGTCCAACCCAGCTCGAACAAAAAATGGTTGAAGATCGGGCTTGCATCCGCGGTCGCGGCGATCGTCGTCGCGTTTGC
>JBKJOR010000276.1:0-3848 GCA_046595575.1 Pyrinomonadaceae bacterium
GTGCGACGGTTTGATGAGAACAAGCGAGAAACGTTTTTTGGAAGGTTGATCGGGCATGAACGGAGAAAGTTTATAGGAGTTGCGCGGGGGGTACAAATTGTAAAACCGCGGGGGCGAGCCCGCGTTCCGGACTTGCGTCTGCACTCACCGCACGTTGTTCTCTGCGAGACGTTGCGGTAAAGCTGCGGCTGTGCCGCCCGATGAGCGGAAAGTCTCTGCCTTTCCGACCGAGCTTAAAAAAGACTGGAGGCTACGCCTCCATGGGGAGGCACAGCCTCGGGATAATTTGGGTGTGCGACGGTGAGCCATAGGCTCACCGCTCATCATGGCGGCACGGCCGCATCGACCTTAACGTACCGCCCGTCAAGCTTGTCACCGCAGCTTACAGAACCTCCCCGACAACTCGAAGATCACTCACAAACTGCGCATATTGTTCCGCCCGTGACTTCGAATCCGGGGCGCGAAGGATCGACGATGGATGAACCGTTGCAAGGGTCATCTCCGCGTGACCGGACTCTACCCATATGCCGCGCATCTCGGTCACGAGAAAATCTTTTCCGAGTAATGCCTGAGCCGCAGTCGCCCCCAAACAGACCAGGATGCGCGGACCAACGACTTCGAGTTCTGCGGCGAGCCATGGCTCGCACGCGCGTATCTCGCCCGCACGCGGCTTTTCGTGGAGCCGACGTTTCCCGCGCGGCTTCCACTTGAAGTGTTTCACCACGTTCGTAACGTAAGTTTTCTCGCGGTCGATACCCACTTCCGCCAAAGCCCTGTCGAAGAGTCTTCCGGCCGGACCGACGAACGGGTGACCCGATCGATCCTCTTCGTCACCGGGCTGCTCGCCGACGAACATCACCTCCGAGGCACGTATCTGGCCTTCGCCAAAGACCGTCTGAGTCGCGTCTTTGTAAAGCTCGCATCCCATGCAGCTAGCGGCAGCGATCTTAAGCGAGCTGTAGTCGATGTCGTCGGGAAAAAAATCGAGGGCGCTTCGTTCGGGTATTGCGGCCGACATGTGATCCTCCTGTCGAAACGCGATGCAAACCCGCGTCTGAAGTCTTGTACTAGAAGATATGCCGAAGATTGGCTCCGAACTCGGGCGGCTCGTTATTCGAAACCGCTTTGCGCCAATCTTCCAGCCTAGCCGAATGTTTCTTCAACCAGAACTTTGCACAGAGTTCGAAATACTCGAGCACCACTTTGCTCTCTCCCCTCTTCAGCATCTCGTGTGCGAACAGCATGTCGGGGCCGAAGCTGTTGAGCTGTGGCGACCCCGGTGTTTTGCCCGCAGCGATGAGAAATTTTCTAGCCTCGTCTATATCGCCTTGAACTAGAGCGACACGTCCGAGAACAAGGTTCGCCGCGTGGATGGCATTCCCGTAATTCCAATTTGTTTTCCAGGATTCTGCTTCTTTGAGAAGGTTGAATGAGAGCGCCTCGGCCTTGGCGTATTCGCCGGAGTTAAAAGCAGCCGGAGCGGCTTTTGTCAGACGGTAAAATTCTGTGGCCGGATCATCAGGCGTTTGTCCAATAGCGGTGATCACGATGGCTACCAACGAGATCAAGGTAGCCGCGAAAAATTTACGGGGAAAGAATTGGCGTTTCATATGGTCCCTATACCAGCGTCTATCAACACGCCTTAAAATCGGGTAAGTTGCACAAACTAACCCAATCACGCCAATCCCCCGTGCCTGTACGAACCCAACTCGCTTTGTCATAGAAGCGGTATCAGGGTAACGCGAATCCAGTTCTCGTCAAAAGGATATTTGTCGCGTTATTCGGCTGCGATATCTTCGCTCAAATTCGGGTACATGGCTGAATGGATCAAGCCGTGATGTCGTTTGCCGTAACGTCCGGGAATGTCCTGCGTCCAATCGCTCGGGATTATCAGGCAAAAGACGAGGATAGAACCGAACAAAAGTTTGCGTCCGGTCATGCTTGGGAACGCAGATTCTGAGGTCGCCCACGTTTCTGCAGTGTCTGACTGCGACATTCGATACGTGATAAGAATCACAACAACGCCGACGACTGACAGTGCGACATTCAATGCCTGGCCCGTGGCGAGACCGAGTAGGCTTGTTGGGTATTCGCGGAAAATATCGACTGGAATTCTGAGAAATGAATATAGAAAAAGAAATAGACCGGTCACGAAACCGCGGGGCGGCTTAAACCGGCTGCCAACGTAAAGCATTACCGGAATTATCAGTAGATTTTTTATTCCGTCGTAGAGCACAACCGGATGACGAAATCCTTCTGCGTCGGGAAACTTTACCGCCCATGGAACACTCGTCACACTGCCGAGTATCTGCCCGTCAATAAAGTTTCCTATTCGCCCCGCGCCAAGAATGAACGAAGCGGGAGCCGCGAGCGCATCGGTCATCGATAGAAACGGCTTGTCGTAGATGCGGCAGAATATCCAAACTGCGACGAGCCCTCCGATCAAAAGTCCGTGGCTCGCCATTCCGCCAAGCCAAAGCGCCGGGACGAGGAGAGGGTTATCACCATAGAACTGCCATTCGTAGAAGATCACCTCGACGACCCGCCCGCCAACAAGCACACCGACAGCGATCAGGATCGCGAAATCGTAAACCTCGCGCTCCGACAGCGATAGCTTGTTGCGTCGCTTGCCGATGAACGAAAATGCATTAAAGAATCCGAGCGTATAGCTCAGTCCGTACCACCAGAGATGAATACCGAGGATCGTACCGATGATGGGATCGATGTTATGAACGTATGGGCCGAGTAAAAACATGTGTCTCGAGTCTCGAACGGAACGTCGGAATTCTCGTCTCTGTTGTTAGAGTTTAATGGGTGTCACAAAAGGCTCCCCTCCTTCTTTGATGGGTGTCACAAAAAAAAGCTCCCCTCCTTCTGAAGGAGGGGTGGCAGCCGCTTCGGCTGACGGGGTGGTAAATCAGCCGATAGGCTGAAAACTTACTCGTCGATCCACTCACCCTTCTCAACCCGGCAACCGAAGCAACTGCGGATGCGGTCCAAAACCCATTCAGGCTCTTCGAACACGCACTTGTTCTCGAATCGCAGTATTCGAACACCGAAATATTGTAGAAACAAGCCTCTTTCGTAATCATATTGCGCGGCACGTTCATTGAAATGAACTTCACCGTCCAGTTCGATACCGAGCTTCTCCGACGAACAGTAAAAATCGAGGATATATCCGCTAAAGCTGTGTTGCCTTCGGAACTTTCTGCCTTCAAGTTGCGAGTTTTTAAGCATCGACCAAAGCCGAGCTTCCGCGGGAGTGAGGTTGGCGCGGAGTTCCTTACGAAAGGTACGAAGGGGTGGGAGGTTGTTTAGCTTCATTTTGCGTTAAGACTTCCGGCCCTTCGGCCGGTTTACCACCCCGTCAGCCGAAGCGGCTGCCACCCCTCCTTCAGAAGGAGGGGAGCTGCGAGCCCTCGTCACAACAACCCCCGCTCCTTCACCCTCAAGTAAGTCTCGAGCAGTTTCGGTCCCAATGTCTGCGTCGTCACATCCAGAGCCAGTCCGCCAAGACTCTCCACCAATCGCAAAGCCTGTTCGCGTTGGTGAATGATCTCCTCGGCGGCGGATTGCGTGAATACGTCTTTGATGTCGTCCGGCGGACGGCTTACTGCCGTGTTGAGGTCGCGGTCGCCGATCGTGACAACAAGCGGAAGATGACGCGGACGCAAGAGTTTCAAAGAGTTGATTAGTTCCTTCGAACTTTCCTTGTCGACTAGATCTGTCAAGATCACGACGAACGCACGCTTCTTCGCGCTCGATGCAATGAATTGAAACGCGCGTGCGTACGACGGTTCGATAAGCTCGGGCTCCATATCGTGAAGGGCCTCGAGAACCGCATCCAT
>JBKJOR010000129.1:0-3416 GCA_046595575.1 Pyrinomonadaceae bacterium
GCCGCTTGCGAGCCCACACGCGATTGCGAGCAGAACGGTGTTCAGGATGAACGGCTGTTGAGCGTATGCGATCAACGCTACCGCGAGACCGGCTCCGGAAAGCCCGACGAATACGCCCGCAATTGTAACGGTCTGCCGGCTGCGATAACGTCCGATACCGTAAACAGCGACCGACGAAGAGATGATCGCGTACACGGCGAACTCCAGTCCGCGAGGAGCGAGAAACCCGGCCAGCAGCGCCGTGAAGATTCCGGTAAAGAGTGCTGTGCGCCGATCCGCAAGAAGCGTCATCAGCAGACTGCCCGTCGCGAAGGGGATAGCAAATGCCCAGAGGCTTGGGTCGCTCATCGGAGCCTTAACATTTTGCGACGCCGTAAACTCCGCCACCCGGAAAAACATCGACATCAGCGCGGTCTGGGCGATAACGATAAACCCGAAAAGCGCGAATGTTTTTCTCTCGGATAGTGCGAGACGCGGAACGATCCCACGGTGCTCGATGAATTTCCATGCAGCCCAGAAGAGAGCCGAGATCATTATCAGCAGTCCGACGAACCGGTTGATCTGGCGCGTCGACGTACTGTAGTTTCGGATCGCGGCGATCTGCGACAACACCGTGGTGGTGATGATGTCTCCCTCATCAACGATCTTCTGACTCCGCTTGAGCGAGATCGTGACCGGTTGAACACTCCCCGCGATGTCCCGTCGTGCCGCATCGGTCGCCGACGCATCGTAGATGATGCTCGGTTGGATCATCGGTGACAACGCAGCCGTGAACGCCTCGGCCTCTCTATCGGCAAGGCTCTGAATTCGACCAAGCCCTTCGCGAAGTTGGTCGCGAGCCTCGGACACCTTCGTCATTGTCGTGAAGGGATTTTGCGATGCACGCCGGTCAGTGGGCCGTCGGCGATCGACTATTGAGATCTCTCCCTGGATATGCGGCTCGTCCTGATCGGCGTAAATGTCGCCCCCCGCATTCTCGCGCAGCACCCGCACCACTGCCTCAAGCTCAGTCGGGGTAAACTTGCGAAGCGTGAAGACGCGCGCCATATCGGAGTTTCCATTTGCAGTCTGGGGCTGATCGTTGCGATTCGAGGTGTTGGCGCGGTTGGCCGCGGTAAGCGTGCTTTTCCTCTCAATGCTATCCCAACCTGTGCGGAACGACTGTACAGCCTCATCGGCACGCTTCGGCTCGGACGAGAATATTGGTCGAACAGTTTCCTTTGCGGTTTCGCGGATGCGATTCGTTTCGTCCTCGTCAGTGAAGTATATGTCGGCTGGCGAAATAATGCTCTCGCGTGCGATCTCGCCTTCTTTGTAAGGACTCTCCCCTGACGCACGCCAGACAGGATTGTTTATGAGCAGTGTCGTGACGACGCAGAGCAGTGCGAACCCGATCCAGAATTTTTGTGCGCTCGAGAGCGCAGCGAGCGGCCGCGAGAAGAAATTCCGGACGGCCTTGCGCCAACGGGTAGGCGGCGGTGTCAGATCCTGTATGCGTTTACTCAATTAAATCGACCTATCAGCGTTCCATGTCAACGATTATCTTTTCGAAGCACACGAAATTGGCGCGGTAAAACGTTTTAGTGCGAAGTCTTAATAACGTACTTGTAATTTCGTCTGGGTAACGAATGTGAATGCGGCCTACACTGCGTCCGTCGCAGCCATTAAGTTGAAAGATCCCAATTGTGCCGCGATCTCTTCGACCAGGGGTTTAAGTGTTTCGCGTACGTTAGCTGAAATTGCCACGCATTCCGCACCCTTGTCAAGAGTGACCTGGCGACGAAGCGTGTCGATCTCGCTGGAAGCGACGAGGTCCGTCTTGTTCAATGCGACGATCTGCGAAATGGAATTGTACTCCAGATCGGCGAGGATCTTGTCGACCGATTCCATTTGATGAACGGCCCTCGGATTTGAAGCGTCAACGACATGCACAAGCAGGTCGCTGTCCGATATCTCCTCGAGCGTCGCCCGGAAGGCGGCGACGAGAGCTTCGGGAAGATCGCGTATAAATCCGACGGTGTCGTTGATGATCACTTCCTGTTCGTACGGCAGACGCAATCTTCGCGAGGTCGGATCAAGAGTCGCGAACATCTTCTTTTCGGCGTAGACGTCGGACTGGGTGAGAGTGTTGAGGAGGGTCGATTTACCTGCATTCGTATATCCGACGAGCGAGATCACGGGCAGATTCTTTTGCGAGCGGTTCTTACGGCGTTCCTGTCGCTGGCGGCCGAGATTATCGACCTGTTTTTCAAGCTGGGCGATTCGATCGCGAACCCGGCGACGATCGGTCTCAAGTTTCGTTTCACCCGGGCCGCGTCCACCGATCCCACCGGCGAGACGCGAGAAGGCCGAGTTCTGCCCGATGACAAGGCGGGGCAAAAGATATTTTAGTTGTGCGAGTTCAACCTGAAGCTTACCTTCTCGCGACTGAGCTCGCTGAGCAAATATATCGAGGATCAGCTGCGGCCTGTCGATCACCTTCAGATCGGTCGCCTCCGACAGACTCCGCACCTGAGCCGGCGAAAGTTCCGTGTCAAAGACGATCATGTCGGCCCCGAGGCGCATCGATCGGATAAGCAGCTCCTCAAGTTTTCCTTTCCCGAGAACAGTTTTGGGATCGATCTTCGGACGCCGCTGAATGATCTTATCGAGTACGAAAACGTCCGCCGATACCGCCAGCTCTTCAAGCTCCGCCATCGATTCCTCGGCATCTTCGACATACCCGGTCGTGACACCGACGAGGATGATCCGATCGCCTTTCGAATCGCGTGCCCGAGCGGATTGGCGGATCCGAGTCATTTCGCTTTCTAGTGACGTGATCAGGGCCGAGAAATCGGTATCGAGCTGTGAAGGAATATTGGGCTCTAGAAACTCGTACGGGAGCGAATCGGCATCTTCGTGAAGTTCCGCTGCGCTCGTCGGAAGAAGATGAGCGGAATAGACGAGTCCGGGCAGACCCGTCTGCTTCTCGACCTGGATGACGGACATCAGATCGAGCCGCAAGAGCGCGAGGTCGGTGAGATCGTCTTGCGTAAGTTTTTCATTCTGCAGTTGCGTGTGCACGCACCGAAGTCCACGAAAGCGCTCGGAGGCCGCACGCGACCGGCCGAAATCCGGCATCTCGATCCGTTTCGCATTTCCAACCATGACGTATTCGACCTGGCCCTTTCGGTTGATGAGCACGCCGATCTGCCGGCCGGTCTCCAGCGAGATCTCCGACATCTGGCGTGCCAATTCCTGAGAGACGATCTGGGCGGATGGAACGCGCCGCGTTGCGAGTCGTTCAATTCGACGTAGCTGATTGTGCTTGAGGCCCTGTGTAAAGCCCGTGACGCTGTTGATAGAACCGAAAACCTCCGAGGAAAGAATTATAGCAAATGTCATTTGTCGTTCGTCATTTGTCGTTTGTCGTTTGT
>JBKJOR010000132.1:0-9945 GCA_046595575.1 Pyrinomonadaceae bacterium
AGCCAATCACACAATGGGTTTTAATCAGTTTGGCGATAATCGCCGCTTTTTCTTTTGGCGTCGTTCCGCTTCCGGCGCAGACGACGATGGACGCCAGGACAATGCGAAAACAGCAGAAGGAAGGACGCGACGAAGTTAGGGAAGCGACGAAGGTTTTCCGCGAGATTATGAACGTGCCGGAAAAAGGAATTCCGCGTGAGCTGCTTAAGAAAGCCGAAGCCATCGGTGTGTTTCCGAATGTCGTCAAAGCCGGATTTATCTTCGGCGGGCGGGGCGGGGACGGCGTTGTCGCCCGACGAACCGCGAACGGCTGGTCGGCTCCGGTTTTTTACAATGTCGGCGGCGCGAGCTTCGGAGCGCAAATCGGCGCGAAGAAAACCGATTATATAATGCTGTTTATGAACGAAGGCGCTCTTCGCGATCTTCTAGACGATAAACTCGAATTCGAAGGCGACCTGAGCTTCGCCGCCGGACCAATCGGAAGAACCGTCGGAGCGGGAACCAATCTTACGGCTGATGCGGGCATTCTGATCTATTCCAGAAGCAAAGGAGCCTTTGTCGGAGCGTCGATCGGCGGCGCGGTTTTGACCGCCGATAACAGCATTAATGAAGCGTTCTACAAAATGAAAGCGGGCGAAGTTTTAGACAAGCCGGCGATTGTGAATATGACGTATTTACCGGCTGAGCTGCGGAATTTCTCCGCTACGGTCAATCAATACGCCAACTAGAAAATACAGCATCGAAACATTGGAAACGGGCGCGTTGATCGCGCCCGTTTCTTGCGCCTTGGATTCAAGATCCGTGACAATCCCATGCTACGATCGCTTATTGCCCGCTTCAAAAGTCGCCGAGAACATTACCGAATAGAGATGCAGAGCCGCCGCCGGGGCAGTTTTCTTTGGGTACGCAAAATGGTCTAATTCTTGGCACGACGAAAGACCCGCAGCTGAACGGCCCGACGCTAGATTCGTATGGAACAATTTCTCGCAACCGAGACGCTAATAATTGAGCTGCTGCTAATTGTTTCGCTGGTTGCCTTGGCGGTACGTCGCTTGCGAATTCCGTACACGGTTGCGCTCGTCGTGGTCGGGTTGCTGATTACTTTTCAGCAGCCGCTGGAAATAGAGCTGACACCGGAACTCATCTTATCGCTTTTTATTCCGCCTTTGGTTTTCGAGGCAGCATTTCATCTTGAATTCAAATCGCTCCGGGCCAACTGGCTGCCGATCGTAGGTTTGGCGATTCCGGGCGTTTTGGTTACGACGTTGGTTGTTGGTGCGATCGTTTCGTGGGGCGTCGGCATATCGATGTCGAGTGCGCTGGTCTTTGGGGCACTGATCGCCGCGACCGATCCGGTAGCCGTCGTTTCCCTGTTCAAGGCTCTGGGTGCCCCGAAACACCTCACCACACTCGTTGAGAGCGAAAGCCTCTTCAACGACGGTACAGCGATCGTTGTTTTCAAACTCCTGCTCGCCCTGGCGCTGTCGGCGGTGGTTGGAAACACTGGTGAAGCTGGAGCATCCTTCGATGTTTTGAAGGCGGGGGTAGATTTTATTCGCGTTTCCGCGGGCGGACTGCTTGTCGGAATCGGTTTGGGCTGGGTTATCGCGCAGATCATCGCCCGGGTGGACGACTACCTGATTGAGACTATGCTAACGACGGTCCTTGCTTTCGGTGCTTATCTGGTCGCCGAAAGATTTCATGTTTCAGGTGTGCTGGCCGTCGTCGCGGCGGGAATCATTACGGGCAACATCGGATTGAAGGGTATGTCCCCGACGACGCGGATCGTGCTTTTCAATTTCTGGGAATTTTTAGCTTTTGTCGCTAACTCCCTCGTCTTTCTTCTTATCGGATTAGACGTAAATCTTAGGGAGATCGGAGCGAACATAGTGCCGATCGCGATCGCCCTGGGCGCGGTTCTATTAAGTCGTGCGCTGGTCGTCTACGGTTTGACGGCTTTGACGAATCTTTTGTCGAATAGCCGAGTTCCGTTCGCTTACCGCCACGTTCTTTTCTGGGGCGGTCTTCGAGGTGCCATCAGCCTGGCATTGGCTCTGAGTCTGCCGCTCGCGCTAGCGGAAAGGGAACTGTTGCGTGTGATGACTTTCGGCGTCGTGCTATTTACGCTCCTGGCGCAGGGAACAACAATGCAGTTTCTGATGCGGTATCTCGGACTTGGAGTGGCCCCCGCGCTCGAACTGGAATACGAACGGCGGCACGGGCGTTTGCTTGCGGCACAAGCCGCGTTGAGCCGTGTCAGCGAAATGCATGACCGAAGTATGTTGTCGCTTTCGACTTGGGAGGAAATCGAACTTGAACTTCAGAGACAGGTTGCCGACGCGAATGACGCACAGACTGCACTCCTCAAAGAACACCCTGGACTTAAAACCGAAGAGCGTGAGGACGCGATACTCGAAGGGCTGCGGGCACAGCGAGCCGCGCTCGGTCAAATGCTCAGCAACGGGATGATTTCCGACCAGGTTTATGAGGAGTTGATCGAAGAAGTCGATAAGTCGATCGCCGGTCCGCATCGCACCGCGGAACCGACGGCTGAAAGGGACGGAGCCAGCTGAATAAAATCGGGTGATCTGTTCGACCGCTTGTTCCGCGGTTGCGTGGTAGCATTGAGCCGCGCCACGTGGCCCTGTTCGGCTTACGCACCGTCCGGTATGCCCTACCAAAAGCGGATCAGTTTGTTTCCTTGCGATTTTGTGCCGGTGCGTATTTCTCACGGTCGGTGTCGCCGTCGCGCGTTCCGGTGGTGTCGTGGAACAGGACGACGCTGTGCGGATACGGCATATCGATTCCGGCTTCATCAAGCGCCAGCTTGATGCCGGTGATAACGCGGTCGCTCGTGATACGCACATCGACGCGCTGAGATTTTGTCCAGAAGAGAACTTTTAAATTGACCGATGAAGGTGCAAGCTCGACGACGTGAACCGATGGCGAAGGATCGTCAAGAACTCCTTCCGTTTTCGTGAGCGCCCGAAAAATCGTCTCGCGAGCCTCTTCGATGGAATCGAGATAGCCAATGCCGACGATCATGGAAACGCGGCGTCGGTCGTAAGCAGTCCGAACCAGTACGGCGTTTGTATAAATTTCGCCGTTAGGTATCACAGCTCTTTCGCCATCGTATGTTTTGATTCGTGTCGATCTGACATTGATCTCTTCGACGGTGCCATCGAATTCCCGAAACTTGATCTGGTCCCCGACGACAAACGGCCGCCGCCAGAGTATCAAAATGCCTGCGAAAAAATTTTGAAGAACATCTTTAAAGGCAAAACCGACCGCCACCGACGTGATGCCCAACCCGGTGACCAGATCGCCGGGTTTGAAAGTCGGAAAAATAACGACCGCCGCGACGAAACAACCGAGAACTATTATCAGCAGCGACGCGAGCCGTCCGAGCAGTTCGGCAAGCGTTATGTCGAGCCGCGTCCGCTCTCCCGTGGCTCTGACCAGGCGGCTGACAACGCGTGCTACAACGACGAACGCGGCCAAAACGACGATGCCGATGACGATATACGGCAACTGTCCGAGAAAGCCGTTACCGAGATCGCGCAGCGTTTGCCAGATTATCCCGGCGTCGAAATCACGTTCTGCAGAGGACGGTGCTTGAAGTAAGAAGATATTCATATATTTATGCCGACATCGTCGTTTTCTCAGCCAACGTTTCTTGAGTGGCCGATTGTCCATCCGATGCTAAAATTCTCGAATCATCCTTGAAAAACCTCGCGGCTTTCTCGCAATCTCGACCTAACCTTTTCTTTTTCATAGTCGGTCGCAAGCGTTTGCTCGGAAATCTCGCCGATCAGCTCGATTTGTCTGCGAAGAGTGGCGAGGTGCGTTTCGTTTGTCGAGCATTCAGCGATAAACGAGATCGTCGCAATCAGGCGCACGAAGATCGCAAAATTCGCCTTGCCGCTGATTCGAATCTGGTCAAAAGCGGTTTCGACATATTCCTGAAAATTCGGTGAGACCGTAAGCACACGCGGCACGCCGTCCTTCGAGCGAACTTTGGCAGGCATTTGCCGTCGGGAAATCTCAGCGACGATTTCTCCAAGATTGTCTATGCAGTTAATCGCGGTCGTCGTGTCGTTGACGCCGGGCGATAATGCCTTCAACGCGATGTCAACGATTTGGCGAATCCCGAAGCCTACGTCCTTCTCAATGGTGCGATGGCGGCCGAGGATGAAACATTCCCCGATCTCGTCGCTTATTTGGTCGCTTTTTGTTCCTCGGATCTCAGTTTTCCAACTCGGAGTTGCGGTGTCCGGGGCGATTTCGGCCAGCGTCGCGCCGCTTCCCGCAAACTGCCCGACGCCGCGCCGCATTTTGATCAAAACCTGATTCGCGACCGCAAATTCCAAAAGCCCGTCAGTGTCAACGTCCTGCACGTAACCGGCCTCGCGAGCGGGAATCTTCCTCCATTTTTTGACGTCTTCGGCTTGCCACGCTTCGTGCTTTTCGCTTTCGGTCGCCGCGACGCCCATTTCCCGTGGAAACATTTTCTGAACCGACTGCGTGGTTTCGTCGGTGATATTGTTGAGGATCGTCGTAATTTGAAGGGAATCGGCGATGTGATGAATAAAGAAGATAAGCACCAGAACGCCGCCGATGGCGAGAATGAGCCCGCTTAATACCGCTAACGAGGGAACGAATTTCACTTCATCCGCTCCGCGAATCGTCCGCAGAACGATCAGGCAGAAGGCGAATACAGAGACAAAGTAACCGAGAGCGAATTGATTTGCCCTGTCGCGCATAAAATTGCGAAAAATGCGCGGCGTAAATTGTCCCGACGCCTGCGTAATTGCAGCAAGCGTCAGCGAGAAAGCTAGGGCGGCGACCGTCAGCATTGACGAAGCAATAGCAGTCAACATTCCCCGTGAACCATCCGCTCCGAGGCCGAAAAGACGGGGATAATCGATTAACCATTTGAATTTTACGCTCGAATCGACTTCGATGAGAGCGAGAGCGAGTACAACCGAGAAGAGAATCATCAGACCGGGCACGAACCATAAGTTTGCCCGCAAATTCATTAGAATTTCCTTTATTTTGTTCATTCGCGATCAAGTCGTGTCACAGTTATGTATCAATGGAATCCTTTGGAACACAGCGGATGTCGATTACCCATTGGCCGCAATCTTTTCCGACAGGCCGCAAATTTCTTCTCGCAAACTTCCGATCTCAGCTTTTAACGATCTCACGTCTTGGGCTCCGAGGATTTCCGACTCCTTCGCCTCTGCATCGCGTCCGACAAAAAAGGTGGCAATCGTTGCGGTAACGTAACCAAAAACGGCAAAGCCTAAATGGCAATAACAAAGCCCGCACGGCTATTTCGTCCTTCTCGATCTTTTCTCGTACGCTCATTTTATAATTCTAACCAAAGCAACGACAACTTATAATTTTGTATGTGTCGGATGATGGAGGCCCGTGATGGTTTTGTCGCGATCCACGCAGCATTCGCGCAAGAGAATTCTTTGGCATCGGCAGAACTTTCGTATAATGTGTTGTGCAAAATATACGAACACCGGCTGTCGAAAACTCCCGGATCGCCGTATTCGTGCGTTGGCTGCGGATGGCGATCCCAAGGTTTATCGCCCGGTCGCTCGGCGTCGGCGACGACCGTAAAGCCGCATTATTTATCGATCTATCCCGGGCGGCGACGCTTAAGGACATCGTTTATTGGCTGCAGATCTTTTTTTCCGCCGGCATCGCGACACTCGGGCTGGTCCTGAACTCGCCGGCCGTGATAATCGGCGCGATGTTGATTTCGCCGCTGATGAATCCGATTCTTGCTTCGGGCCTGGCGTTCGCGTCAGGCGATTTAGTTCTGGGTTTTCGGGCGGCCGTTAATCTTTTCTTGAGCTGTTTGGCCGCGACATCTTTTGCCGTAATTTTAGTGGTGCTGCTTCCGTTCCGGGAAATGACAACGGAAATTGCGGCAAGGACGCAGCCGAATGTGTTGGATTTGACTATCGCCCTATTTAGCGGCGCTGTCGGCTCGGTTGCGATCTGCCGTGAAGTTAAAGGCGTGGTTACGTCGATTCCGGGCGTAGCCATCGCGGTGGCGTTGATGCCGCCGCTTAGCGTTGTCGGTTACGGGCTCGGCTTAATGCTGGTCTTTGATCCAGCAACGGGTTGGCGCATCGCAAGCGGTGGCGGACTGCTTTTCCTGACGAACCTTGTTGCAATCACGCTGATGGCTACGTTGGTATTCCTCGCGTTGCGGATCGATACCCCGGAGGTTCGGAAACGCGTACTTGTATGGGAACGCGAAGATGTTGAAAGCGCCTGGATCATTGGAATTTTTGAGCGCTTTCCTTTTCTCGACAAAGCCCGGCGAATTCACAGCGTGCCGCTTCGATTGTTGATGATCTTAGTCCCGCTGATCGTAATTCTGATTCCATTAAGTATTTCCTTTGGTCAACTGCGGGAGGAAATTGTTCAAAAACGGCGGGAAAGCGCTTACAGGAGAATCATCACCGATGTCTGGCAAGAAAACTTCCAGAAGAAATCTGACGGTGGGCTGCGAAGTAGCGTTGATCAGCTCACCGTGTCGGAAACGGACGGCCGCTTGACTGTCAATCTTCGTATATTCGATGACCAGCCATACTCGCTGGTAGAAAAGAAAGAGTGCGCTCAGCTGATTGCGCATCGTCTTGAAAGGCCGGTGGAATCGATCGTTTTGAATTTAACGGAAATACCAACAGTCTCTGTTCTTGAAGCCCTCAAACGAGCACGGGAAGAAGCTCCGCCGCCCGTGCCGTCGACGCCTGTTTCAATTCGGGACAAATCACTCGAACGCGTCGAAATTGCCTTGACCGATTTTCTGCTCCCGCCTCCCGCAAGGATCGTGGATAAACAAATTGTTACGAGTCTCGCAAAACCGTTAGAGGTCAAAATTACTTATTTGAGCAACGAACGGATTTCGCCCGAGACGGAAGCGGACATTTTGGAGATGATCCGCCAAGCCTTGAACGATGGATCGGCAACAGTCAACTTAGCACGCGTTGCCGTTGAAATTGGTGAGATCTCTTTTGACCCTAATCAGTCCGCGCTGCCCGTGCTTGGGATGATGCAACTTGATTTCAGCGGCCGAATGGTGCGCGATATTCCAAACCTGAAGGTTGGTGGTGTCATAGGACGCCGAAAGAACGAGGCGGCAGCGATCACCGAAAAAAGGGCTAAATCGATTATCGACTATCTCGAAACCCGTTGGCAGATCGCACCGGCGAAGATTGTAATTACTGCGGCCGACGAGCCGTCCGGCGTTGCCAGGCTGAGTTTTGATTCGGATGAAGATCCTCAGTAAGTGATCTTCCGTCGAACACACGGGAACTGTGAATAGTCTAGATTCGGTCTTAACCACGTACAACTTAAAGATTGCGGCGACGCTCATTATCTTGTTCGCCGCGATCTATAGTTTTGTCAGAGAGAAAATTCCCGCTGATTTGACGGCGTTGATCGCCGTTCTCGGTTTGTTGTTGACGGGCATTTTAACTCCGGCAGAAGCGTTCGCCGGCTTCAGTCATCCGGCGACAATCGCCGTCGCCGCCGTATTGATATTGTCCGCGGCGATAGAAAAAACAGGAGCGTTGTCGTTTCTGGCGCGCCGCGTTCTGTTGCCGCTCGGGCACTCCGAGCTGCTTTTGACGGCAGCCGTAATGGTTACGATCGGCCTTTTGTCTGCATTCGTTAACAACACCGCGGCCGTTGCCGTCTTTATTCCCATCGTACTTGATGTCTGCCGGCGAGCACGAATCAGCCCGGGACGCGTTCTGATGCCCATGTCTCACGCTGCTACGATCGGGGGAATGTGTACGCTGGTCGGGACATCCACGAACCTTGTAGCCCACGAATACGCCGTCGCGCAAGGGCTGCCGGGGTTTTCCATGTTCGAGCTTGGTAAAGTCGGCCTTCCGATGGTTGTATTAGGCTTCGCGTACATGCTTTTCGTCGGCCGTCTATTTCTGCCAAAAAATGAGTCAACGGAACTGATGGCTACGGACAATAGTGATAGATATCTGTCCGAGTTTATCGTTACGGAAGATTCAAGGTGGATAGGTCGAAAGATCGATCTTGCCGAGTTAGATCAGACCTTCGACATCGACCTGACCGATGTCGTTCGCTCGGGTACGTCGCTTGATTTAGCAGGCGAAGACAATCATTACGTTGTGTCGGACTCACTGCGGGTGCGCGGAACACGCGATAATATCTTCAAATTTTGGGGTATCGGCGGACTGGTTTTCTATCGTCCGGGTGGGCAGGTGATTACCGAGGGCGAAGTCAGTTCCGATGAAGAAACTGAGACAGGTGCGTCGCCTAGACCAACGTTCAAGGACCACGGTGATTTGGCAGAGGTCGTCGTACTTCAGGCTTCAGGACTGATCGGACGAACACTGAAGGACTCTCGCTTTGCAGAACGTTACGACGCAGTTGTGTTGGCATTGCGGCGACGCGGAGATCCTTATGGACGGCCGTCAACGACACCACTCCACGCCGGCGACGTTTTATTGGTCGAGGGGGCACGAGACGCGGTCCGAGCGCTGAGTGACAGTCAAGGATTCCTTGTTATCAGCGATGTACCGAAACCAGAACAGGCTTCGGGTAAAGTGCTGATTACCTTGCTGACGCTTTTCGGCGTGATCACCCTTGTTATCACGGCGATTACACCCATCGTGACCGCCGCTGTCGCGGGGTGCACAGTGCTTGTCTTGACAAAGTGCCTGCGCCTTCGCGAACTCTACAACGCCATAAACCTGAGCATCGTATTTCTGCTCGCGGGTTCGCTCGCTCTCGGGGCCGCCCTGGAAAAATCCGGCATTACAAGTATTATCGCCGACGGTATGAGCAGCCTGCACGGAGCGGCCAGTCCTTTCGTTATCATAGCCGCCTTTTTGATTGCCGCCGTTATCATCTCGGAATTTATGTCCAACAGTGGCACCGTCCCGCTCCTGGCGCCGATCGCGATCAGCGTTGCCGCGAAAACAGGGCTCGAGCCGATGGCATTGATCGCCGCGATTACTTTTGGATCAACTGCTGCCTTTGCAATGCCGATAGGTTACCAGACAAGCCTTATGATTTACGGCGTCGGCGGCTACCGCGTAAAGGATTTTGTCCGGATGGGTATCGTACTCGATATTCTACTTGCGTTGCTCGCCCTGTTGTTGATCCCATATTTCTGGCAACTTACACGATAGGATTAATCCGGGTCGATGAGCGGGAACACTTAGACGGAAGGTAAGCTATGACGCTAGGGGATAATTGGCACCGAAACTGCCGACGGCATTGGTGACCAATGGAGAGTCTTTAAGATTGGTAAAACATCTTTAGCCGCCAATCAGTGGCGCACGAAACTTTGGAACTATTAACGGACGCATTTTCTTTCGAACGGAAGGCCGCTCTAGTTGATTTTCTGCGTGTCCGAATGGCGTTTTTACTTCCGGCTCCGATCCGATGGGAACGACATAAGTTGGAGAGGAATTTGGGGTTGAGAACTTTTTCGGATAGTCGCCATTGCGGCCGTTGCCTTCAGTCGAATAAATTGCGTTGGTACTGAGTTTGATAACTTTCGTAGCTCCCCGCGCGCGAACGACCGTAGTCGAAGTCCTTGCCGGAGCCGGGCAATGCAGTCCATCCCTTCCAACCCTTTCATCTGTGTGACATCAACTCTCCCCGGGCCGCAAGCCAGTGTCGAATAAAATTGATCTCATCGGGATAGCTACTGGCTGATCGGCGCGCCGAGAAGTCGAAGATCCATGTTCCCGGTCCGCGACTCAATCATCGCCGTCATCTCAACCACTTGTGCGTGATGATGGATCATCCCCTGCACGAACTCAGCGTCCTATCGCGAAGTCGGGGGACGCTTGGCCCGTGTGGACGGTGGAATCCGCGACGGTTCGCCCGGCGCACCGGGCTGCACAATGACCGGTTCCTGCGCGG
>JBKJOR010000147.1:0-5733 GCA_046595575.1 Pyrinomonadaceae bacterium
AGAGCGAAAAGGTGAAAGGTGATGTACTTCAGCTTGCCGTGGATCCTGCAACCGATCTGCTCACGCTCGTCATGGTAAAAGACACGCGCGGCGGAGCGACGGACGGCTTGAAGCGAAAGCCTATAGTCCATGTCCTTCAACTCTCGACCGGAAACGAGCTCTGGAAAAAAGAGCTAGACGGAGAGATCGAAATGATGCCGTCTCGGTTTGGTGAGAACCTCGGCGAGATCTCATACACCCTGGACAATTATCGCCCGCCGCTCCTACTCGATGGTCGGCTGTTTCTTTTTTACGATGGCGCGACGAGCTTTGACGCTCGGACTGGCGATGCGAAAGAGCGAGAAAAGTTTCGGATCAATGAAGGCGGCCTCGCGCTGACCGAGGCTGATCCGGTTTTTGATGACGCACGCATTTACATTTCGGGTCGCGGGCGGATCCGGGCCGTCAACCGCCGCACAGGTAATGTCGAATGGAAGGCGGACGATCTTGGAAACTGCGCCGAGATGGCACTGGTAGGCACAACTCTTTACATTCGAACGGGCGGACAGTTTACGCGACTGGAAGACGGCGAGACCGAGTCTAAAGGACCGTACGGCGTGTCCGCGATGGACACGCGCGACGGTAAGACTCTCTGGCGTTATAAAGGTGCGGATAAGGGTTTGACGAATTTTGTATTCGCTGACGCGAACACGATCCTCATCGCAGACCGCGACGACCTGATCTCGATCGATGCCAAAACCGGAAAGCGGCGCGAGCAGATCGAACATAAGATCGAAAAAGCGCAGTTCGTACTGATCAACGAACGAGGTGATGCCGTGGTCGGGGGACGAGATGAGATAGCGGCCTTTGGAGTCTCTGGTCGCAGGTCCCAGGTCGCAGGCGGGCGTTCGCAAAACTTGGGTCTCAGTTTCTCTGGGATAAGGGACGTGGGACCTGGGACGAGCGAGCTTTGGCGTGTTCGTCACAAACCGCCATCTCGCGGCGCGTTTCGGATCATTGCCGGCATAGCTCTTCGTGCAACGGCTCTCTACTTCCGTTATGGCGGTCTCGCGACATCGGCGATAGGTCTAGCACGCGGGGGATTAAGTTTGATGAGCGCGGCGAACTCGTTTCGCTGGTCCGGACTGAGATCGCGATTCGGCTCTTTCGATCTGACGACTCTCGCAAGCAACTCAGCTCGAAATTACGTGACGCGTCGAATCTACTCATTCGGATCGTTCGCGCGTCTACCGAATGTGGCGAACCGTCTGGGCGATCTGCAAGTGATAACCCCAAGCGGGATCCGCGGCAGGATCCTGGGAGCCGCGATCGATCGTGCGACGCCATCGCGTGCTGAAGTTCGCGAAAGTATTCTGGACCGGCTCGACCCGGTTCGGCAGGTTGAAAAACTCTCGAGCTATCTGCTCCGCCGAAAGCGGCTCGCGGAAATTCGGGGAAATCACATGTACTTTTTTACCGACCTTCCAAAGCCATTCGACCGAAAAGGCCTCATTGGCGTGAACGTCCACAACGGGCGCGACTCGAGAGTGATACTTGCTTCGGATCCCGACTCACAGTTTGTGACTGATGAAACTTTGAGTCTCCTCTACTCGGCCGACGGAGATCGTTTACAGGCGTTTCAAGTGATGAACAGATAGGACCGTTATTTCAGATAGCGGGGGCAAAGCCGCCTTCCGGACCTGCGAATCTGATCATGTCGAGATCGTACCCTCGGAAGCTGGAGGAACACGCCAAGATAATTACATTCGCAGGTCCGGAAGGCGGGCTTGCCCCCGTATCTTCTGACCGCTAGCCTACTTCTTCCCGTACAGAACTTCAACCTTCAGTGTCGTGTCGGCATTAGCCCAGGCCTGTTCGAACTCCTTGCGGACAAGGACGGCCGACGCCGACTTGCCTTGCTTTTCCAGTGCTTCAGCAAGACCAAACAGTGCGCGACCGTTTCGCGGGTTCTTGGTGATCGCTTCACGATACGACTTCTCCGCTTCCGCGTACTGACCGTCGCGAAGTAGCGCACGCCCGAGCCATTCACGAACAGGTACGTCCCAATCGGGAGGCTCGGCATAATTCACCTTCGCTTCCGATGTCGCCGCTGTACGAAGAAGCGCGATCGCACCCTTTCGGTCGCCGCGTGCCTGTGCGATCTCACCGGCGAGCATTTCTTCACCGACCGTTAATGCCACGTTGGCGGGCGTCGTGAACAGAGCAGCTTCAGCCGGGATCTTCTTCATAGTTTCGCGAAGTGCGGCCAGCTCTTTCTCGGCATCAGCCGGTTTACCCATGTCCGCCAACGCAAGTCCCCGGGCGAAATGCCAGAATCCGGTCGTGATCAGCATCTTTGCGTCCGGCTGCGGATACTTCATCACTTCATCCCACTTTTGAAATCGTGTCAGCGTCACGATCGAGTACGGCATGAACATCTCGAGCATCGGCATCGCCGCGACATGTGGGCGAACATTCGTTTCCAATTCACGCGCAGCTTTCAGAGCCCCGGCGTAGTTGCCGTGAGCTGCATGCGACGATGCGAGCATGTGGACGTTGTGGTTGTAGTACATCACCGGGTAGATGCCACTGGCACCGCTACGCGTAATGTAGTTGCGGTCGGCGATTATCGCGAGATCGTTGCTCTTCACTGCTTCGACCCATTCACCGGTCCGCAGGTAAATGTGCGAAGGCATGTGGACCAAGTGACCTGCGTTCGGAGCCAGGCCTCCCAGGCGCATCGCGGCCGCGCTTCCGCGCTCCGGATTCGGGCTGGCTTCGATCGCATGGATGTAGTAGTGGTTCGCACCCGTATGGTTTGGGTTGCGTTTCAAAACGTCTTCGAGAACTGTCAGGATCTCGAGCGTTTCCTCTGCAGGTTTTCCATCGAGCGACCACAGTTGCCATGGACGCAGATTCATCATGCTCTCGGCATATAGCGTCGCGGCGTCGAGGTCGTCCGGATACTGCTTCACGAGCGCAGCCATTGCCGCTTTATAGTCGCTCGCAAGTTTCGTCTTGTCGGCGTTCGGGTCTTTGGAATAACGCCTGGAAAGTGCATTGATGTATGCCCTCTCCGCTTCGCTCGCTTTGGGCGCACCCTCGAGCGCCTTCTGCAGATAAACGTAAGCCTGGGCGAAACGGTCGGTGTTACTCGGATCGTTGTAATTCGCTCCGAGCCCGAGCGACGCACCCCAGTACGCGATCGCAAGGTCCGGATCGAGCTCCACCGCTCGCTTGAACGACGCGACGCCCTCGTCATGATTGAACGCGAAAAGATACGCGAGCCCTTGATTGAAAAACTTTTGCGCCTCGGCGTTACGGGTCGAGACCGGGTGATCGATCTTTCCAAGTCCCTCGTCGAGCCAAACGGCGCGCCTTTCGGGCGCCGGCGTGGTTCCATGGCCGTGCTGCGCGTACGTGAAAGATGCGAGTATAAGGATCAGAATTATTGCTTTCATAGAATGTAACTCCGTGCTCCGGACTTGATTGCGGAAGTCTGTACTGGAACGATACCGAACTGCGACTTGCGAATCTTTAGAAAGTTATGAGTTCTCTCTGAAGAATTTTTGAATCGAAAACTGCCATTCCCTAACAGAGACGTGAAAGCTCTGCGAAAGCGGATCGCTGGATTTGCGAATGCGACAATTTTCGCCGTAAATATATAGCTAAATTCGTTCGAAATAAAGTGAAATTTTCGAATAAGTTTGAAAGTCGTGCGTGCGTTTAGAGAAAATGCTCCGGATCAACCGTTCGGCTCCTCGCTTTCGATACGTTCTGTGTCCCGGTATTCCGAAGCGTTTGGTGTATTCCCGTGTTTCCAATACTTTCGGGCTCGTTCGTGTATTTAGTCTGTTTCGTGGTTCGGCTTTCGAAAGCAAACCGCGAATCACACGAACTCCACAAAGAAGAACACGAAACAAGAAAGGTCTCAAATGCGGAGGTGACTTCGTTGTTCCGTGCTAAATTTCTATGAAACGCGGATTGCACGGAAGACACGGAACATTAGCGCTCGCTGGATGAACTGGTAATTTGCAGACATTCGACGGGCGACTTGAACCCACGGTAAAAATAATGAAAATACGATCACTACCTCTGATATCGCTCGTCCTATTGGCCTTTGCAACCGCTGCTTTTTCTCAAGCACCGCGGGTAAAACAGGACCCGGAAATTTCGAAGATGATCAAGGAAATTTCCGCTCAAAATATCGAAACCCATATTCGAAAGCTTGTTTCATTCGGGACGCGGAATACGCTGAGCGAGCAGGACAATCCGACTCGCGGGATCGGTGCGGCTCGCGATTGGATCTTTGCAGAATTTCAAAAGATAAACGCCGGATGCGGCAATTGTCTGATCGTCGAGAAACAATCGTTCCTCCAGCCGAAAGCAAACCGCATCCCGGAACCGACAACGCTGACGAATGTCGTCGCGACTTTGAAAGGCACGACGAACCCGGAACGCGTCTATGTGGTCTCGGGTCATTACGATTCGATGTGCACCTCGCCGACCGACGCAAAATGTGACGCACCGGGTGCAAACGATGACGCGTCCGGAACCGCGGCGGTCATCGAACTGGCACGCGTTATGTCAAAACGGAAGTTCGATGGAACAATCATTTTTATGACGGTGCCGGGAGAGGAACAAGGTCTGCTCGGAGCGGCATACTTCGCCCAGCAGGCGGTCGAGAAAAAGATGGATATCGAAGCGATGTTCACGAACGATATAGTCGGCGGCGTGACGACGCAAAAGAATTCGCCGAACCGAAATCGCGTCCGCGTGTTTAGCGAAGGCGTACAGTCGAACGAGACCGAGCAGCAGGCCGGGACGCGGCGCAGCGTCGGTGGTGAGAATGATTCGGCATCGCGTCAGCTTGCCCGCTACGTGAAAGAGCAATCGGATCGCTATCTCAAAAATTTCAAAGTGTGGATGATCTACCGTCGTGACCGGTATGGCCGCGGCGGTGATCACATTCCGTTCGTCGAGCGTGGATTCGCGGGCATCCGCTTTACCGAATCGGATGAGGATTACACGCACCAGCATCAGAATCTGCGTACCGAGGGCGGCATCTTTTACGGCGACACGCCTGAGTTCGTCGATTTCGAATACACGGCTAATGTCACGCGTGTGAACTTGATCGCGCTCGCGTCACTGGCAAGTGCGCCGGCGAAACCAAAGAACGTCGCGATCGTAACGACCCGTCTTACGAACGACACCGAGCTCAAATGGGACGCGAACTCGGATGCGGATCTCGCCGGCTACGAAATAGTCTGGCGCGACACGACCGCGGCGGAGTGGACGGATTCATTTTTTGCGGGGAACGTTACCAACTTTTTGATGAAGGCGAGATCGAAGGACAACTACTTCTTCGGCGTGCGTGCGGTCGATAAGGTTGGGAATAAGAGTCCCGTAGTCTATCCGAAGCCGGTGAGGTAGAAAGGCGTTCAGACGCGAGCGGAGCACGACAGACAGTTAAGGAACGTTTTTTCAGCCGCGAACGCGGCGATCCTTCGGTTGCGAGTTGTGAGCGTCGGCGAACCGCTGGAATCAATATTAGAAAGAGATTTTAGCACCGACGCTGGAGGCCGGTTATCAAGCGCAAAAAAGAGGCGTGAGTAAAACCCACACCTCGGTTGGCCTGTTCAACCCGCTCCGAAAAAGCGCGTCGAATGAATTAGTTATCGTCTGTCGGCTTAACCGCGTCGCGGTTAGCTTTGCGTTCCTTACGATTCTCGCGGAACTCCTGACGTCGCTTCT
>JBKJOR010000206.1:0-6326 GCA_046595575.1 Pyrinomonadaceae bacterium
GATGACGCCCGAGCAGGTGATCGACACCTATATAAAGCAATTCACGGCAAGTGGCGGAACATACGACATGAAGGGCAGCACCCTGACCATGAAAACGACCATCGCAAAGAACCCGGCCTCCAGGGCGCCGGCGAATTGGATCTCCTATACCGTGAAGGTCAACGGCCAAACGATGACCCTCACCACGGCCACCAACGAGGGCCAATAAAGAATCCCCAGATCATGACGCTGACTCGCGCCGATTAACGACCTTCATCGACACTCACTCGCGAGTCGCTTTCGTCAAACTACGATCGGAAGAACCAGTGGTGGCGACAGATTTTCCTTTGATATTCCCGAGCTCGGTTTGGATCGACTTGAAATTTGAAAGCGCCGCCTCAATATTTTCAATGATGTCGTCGGCGAGGATATCCGGGTCGGGCAGGTTGTCTAGATCGGCGAGCGATTGATCCTTGACCCAGGTAATGTCGAGACTCGTTTTGTCTCGGGCCGCGATCTCGTCATAGGTAAACTTCCGCCAGCGGCCGTCTGTGTTCGATTCCGTGTCGAACGTTTCTTTTCGCGTGTGACGGTTCGAGGGCTTGTAGCATTCGACAAACTCGGCGAGGTTTTCCGCACGGATGGGATTTTTTTTCAGAGTGTGGTGGATGTTCGTTCGGTAATCGTATATCTGACCTCCTTCGTATCGCGCGGAGCTGTCTTTGGCAGCTGCTGAAGACTCACACTTTGGGTTAAAAAAATAATTCCAACCAGGGTGAGGGTGTGACTGCCCATTTTTTTATTCATGATTGATGCTCCTGCTTCTTGTGGGCTGATCTGCCAGCGAATCTGAGGGGTATATCGAAAGAGAGGGCATCTGTCAAAGCCACGAGGTGCCGATATTGTTGGTGGCGGGGGGGAGGATCGAACTCCCGACCTCGGGGTTATGAATCCCGCGCTCTAACCATCTGAGCTACCCAGCCACGAAGGTAAGATTATAGTTTCCAGGTTGAAAAAATCAAATTTAGGGGTCTGCTGGTAAGCCGTCGGTTTTAACGCGGAGATCGCGGAGAGAATATCAAACCCGGAACCGTCGAGATCACTATGGGAAAGCAAAATGATTCTCCGCGAGCTCTGCGTTAAAATCGGGTGATGGGACTGCGGTAGCAATTTGGAGTGTCCCGAAGTACTTCTAGAATAATCCACCAAGACACCACCGATGCCAGTGATTCTTGCGGCAGCGGCCACAGATCATACACAGTTATTGCTCGCGCTTTTCGTCATGTTGGCCGCGGCCAAGATCATGGCGGAGATTTGCGAGCGCCTACTCGGGTCGCTTGGGCTGCTCGATAAAGAGACATCGTCGTCGCTCAGATCAGACTCGGAATCGGAGTCATCAGCGGAGATTGTTTTGCATCGGTTCTTTTCATGGCCGTCGCTACAACGCTGATCGCTCCGCCGTTGATCAAACTTCTCGACTCAGAGGACAAAGATAATGACTGCACGGGGGACGTGATCGTCGAAATCGACATAGCAGATGATTTCACGCGCATTGGGTGATGCGGTATTGTTAAAATTAAGGCCGGACATGATCACCAGACGTATGCAAGCCATCGGATCCACCATCGCTATTTTATTGGCGATAACCGTTGGCATTTCCGCACAGAAACCGTCGGCCACACTCCGCTCGATCACGGTCATCACCGAACCGACCGCGACGGTATGGATTGACGGTGTTCGATATGGCGTGACTGACGATAAGGGACGCCTTACGGTTGCGTCGGTTCTACCGGGAATTCGAGCTTTGCGCGTTCGAGCCGCGGGCTACGCCGAGGTAAGTAGGCCACTCGCTTCCGCCGCCAGAGGCGATGTGAACGTCAAACTCGTCAAAACCACCGACGAAGCCGAACTGGCATTCCAATCCGCCGAAGCTCTGACGACAGTCGACCGAGAAAAGGCGATAGCGGAGTACCAACGAGCGGTCAAGCTCCGGCCGAAGTATTTCGAAGCATACGTCGGGCTTGCCCGATCCTACTCGGAACGCGGTGACATCGAGAATGCTCATAAGTCGATCCAGGCGGCAAAGCGGCTTCGTCCGGCAGACCCGGAAGGCACGGTCATCGAAGGCCGTCAGCTAAAGGACGCCGGGGAAGAGGACAAGGCGATAGTTACATTCAAACGCGCAATAACCCTCGGGCGTGGCTTCCAACCGGAAGCTCATACCGGTCTCGGGCTTTTGTACAAAGACCGAGCGGAGGGCGCCGCGGGTTCGGGTGATTACGAAGGCGAGACGGCAAACTATGCCGAGTCTGCGAAACATCTTGCTGTTGCCGCGGCACAACTCGGTTCGGCACCTGACGCGATGGTCGTCTATCAACTGCTCGGGCTGATCTATGAACGTCAAAAGAAGTTCAAAGAAGCGATAAACCTTTACGAAAACTTCCTCCGGCTCTTCCCCAATACAAGCGAGGCCGGTGCTGTCGAGTCGTTCATCGTGCAGATAAAAAAGCAGATGGCAGAACCTCAATAGCGAGCTCGTCAATCGGTCAAAATGCCCGAAAAGCACTAATTCTGCTCGAAAAGAAATCTTGACACTCCAAGGTTGAACCTATATATTCATTACCAACGGTGTTTATCACCGCTGGTCACTGATGTCCTCACTCACGCAGTAATCCTTTTTTAATCTCATCAGCAATCCCTCCTGATTGTTCTAACGCAGCGGGGCTTCTACAAAATACGAATGTCAGCAAAACTAGGGGAAATTCTTGTCCGCGAAAACCTGGTGACGCCTCAACAGCTTCGCGAAGCGCTCGATTATCAACGTACGAGCGGCGGGCGGTTGGGCTCTAACCTCGTAAAGCTCGGCATCATCTCGGACGATGTGATCACCTCGGTATTGTCTCGCCAGTATGGCATTCCGTCGATCAACATCGACCTTTTTCAAATAGAAGATGAGGTGGTCAAGTTGATCTCGCAGGAGGTCGCCCTAAAGTACACGGTCCTTCCCATTTCAAAGGTCGGTGCAACGCTGACACTGGCGATGGCCGATCCGACGAACGTCTTCGCGATCGACGACATCAAGTTTATGACAGGGCTCAATGTCGAGCCGGTGATCGCCTCGGAAGCTTCGATCCAGATGGCGATCGGAAAGTATTACAGCGGCTCGACGCAGATCGATATTTTCGAGGCCGCGATGGCTTACGACACCGACCGTGCGGGTGCGAAGAACGGAAAGAACGGTCACGGAAAGAACGGCTCAAGGGGAATCAAAGTCGGCGAAAGACTTTCAGAGGCGGACTTGGATGTTTCGCTCGAGACCTTTGACTTTAAGAATAGTGACAGCGAGGAGTTCGAGCTCCTTCAGGACAACGAGGAGATCGATCTTGCAACACTTGCACGGGCGAGTGAGGACGCTCCCGTAGTACGGCTTGTAAACGTTCTGATGGTCGATTCGCTCCGCCGCGGAGCATCGGATATTCACGTCGAACCTTACGAGAAAGACTTCCGCATACGGTTCCGTATCGATGGCGTGCTTTACGACGTAATGCACCCGCCGATGAAGCTTCGCGATCCTCTTATTTCGCGTTTGAAGATCATGGCGAAGCTCGACATCTCGGAAAAGAGGTTGCCGCAGGACGGACGCATTAAGATAAAGGTAAAGATCGACGACCGCTCACGCGAATTGGATTTCCGGGTCTCGACCCTGCCGACGCTTTTCGGTGAAAAGGTCGTGCTCCGACTCCTCGACAAAGACAAGCTGATGCTCGATATGGCGAAGCTCGGCTTTGAGCCCGAGAGTCTTGAGAAGTTTAAAAGAAATATCGAGAACCCGTACGGAATGGTGCTCGTCACCGGGCCGACCGGTTCGGGTAAGACGAATACACTCTACTCGGCACTGCAGACGCTGAACACGAGCGAGACGAACATCATGACCGCGGAAGATCCCGTCGAGTTCAACCTCGAAGGCATCAACCAGGTCCAGATGAAGGAGCAGATCGGGTTAAACTTTGCCGCAGCTCTCCGCTCATTCCTGCGTCAGGATCCGAACATCATTCTCGTCGGTGAGATCCGCGATTTTGAGACGGCCGAGATCGCGATCAAGGCCGCACTCACCGGCCACTTAGTTCTTTCCACACTCCACACCAACGACGCTCCCTCCACCATTTCACGCCTTGTGAATATGGGTATCGAGCCCTTCCTGGTCGCTACCAGCGTCAACATCATTCAAGCGCAGCGTCTCATCCGCCGCATTTGCAACAACTGTAAAGAAGAAGTCCACTTTCCGCCCGAGGGTCTCGTCGAGGTCGGATTTGCACCCGAAGAATCGAAAACCCTGAAGATGTATCGCGGACGCGGCTGCGACAATTGCCTCAACACGGGATACAAGGGTCGCGTCGGTTTGTACGAGGTCATGGAAATCACGGATGAGCTTCGGGAGCTCATCATCATCGGTGCCAGCGCGATCGAACTGCGAAGGAAGGCGATCGATCTGGGAATGATAACCCTGCGAGAATCCGGGTTATGCAAGTTAAGGGAAGGGATTACAACGGTCGAAGAGGTTGTCAAGGAAACCGTTCTGTAGTTTTGGAGGAAATATGCTATTTAGGGCAATTGCATTATCGCTAGCTTTGTTGATCGGGATAGGTACGATCATTCCGCTCGGAACAAACGATGCGGAGGCGGGTCCCCGCAAGACCAGGAAGTATAACAAGCAGAAGAAGTATAAAAAGTATTCCAAGCGCTGGTGGAAACAGTATCGTGCGCGCATGAAACGCAACCGCGCACTTCAGGCTCGCCGGCGCAACATGCGGCTTCGCCAGCTCCGGCTGGCGCGAAAGCGGCCGAACCGCAATCCGACAGCGAAACCGGTTGTTGCCGCGAGATCTAATCCGGCAGATAAACCGACCGCGGTGCTTCCTTCAGGACAAGCCGCTCCGGCAGGCTGGAGACCCGGCGCGTCGACCAGCGGTGAGGTCAATTTCAGTGTCGACAACGGGAATGGCTCTGCCTCGATCTCGGTGGTCGGACCGGCAACCGGTGACACGGTCGAAACGGGCCGCAACAGGACTGTCGGCGGTGTACCAACTACGGCTCTCCGTCGCGAAGTTATCAACCGGATGATCCGCGAGAACGGCTGGGTCGTCAACGACTATCAGAAATCGATCGGTAACCGGTCGGTGTACGTGGTGGTCGCACAATCGCAGAGCGGCGGTCGCGTTCATTCAAGAATGTTCTATTTCACCGAAGCAGACGGGCGAATCTACAGTGTCGCTACAAACTCTGCCGCCGAGGCCGCGGACCGCATCGCGGAAGAATCCGAAAAGGTTATCTTTTCACTCTCCGGCCCGCGTCCTGTTCAGCAGGCAGCTGTCCGCGAATAGCTAGTTTGATCGTCGTTCGTGGTTCGTAGATCGTTGCGAGGAGCACATCGACGAACCACGAACAACCAATAACGATCAAGGAACAAAAATTATGAGTTTCGATCCAAACGCCACACCTGAATCGCAGATAACGCTGCCCGAACTCTTGAAAACGATGACGGACGCAAGCGGTTCCGATCTGCATCTGACGACGAACTCTGCCCCCCAGGTTCGCGTTCACGGGCACCTCTCACCCCTGCCGGGATTTGCCCCGCTGACCCCCGCCGATACAAAGCGCCTCGCCTATTCCGTTCTTACGGACGCGCAGAAGCATCGTTTCGAGGAAAACCTCGAGCTCGATTTTTCGTTCGGCCTGAAAGGGATGTCACGTTTTCGCGCCAACCTCTTCAATCAAAAAGGAGCCGTCGGTGCCGTCTTTCGTGCGATCCCGTATGAGATAAAAAGTTTTGAGGCGCTCGGGCTTCCCAAGGTCGTACAGGACCTCTGTAAAAAACCTCGCGGACTCGTACTGGTGACCGGACCGACCGGATCGGGTAAATCAACGACGCTGGCATCGATGGTGGACAAGATCAACATCGACCGCCACGATCATATTCTGACGATAGAAGATCCTATCGAGTTTCTCCACAATCACAAGAATTGCGTCGTCAACCAACGTGAGGTCAACTCCGATACCCATTCGTTCGGGTCTGCTCTCAGGACCGCGCTTCGTCAGGACCCTGACATCGTGCTGGTCGGCGAAATGCGTGACCTTGAGACGATCGAGATGGCCCTGCGTATTGCCGAGACGGGACATTTGACGTTCGCAACGCTTCACACGAACTCGGCCTATTCGACCATCAACCGTATCATCGACGTTTTTCCGTCGGCCCAGCAATCACAGGTGCGAACACAGCTTTCACTCGTACTCGAAGGCATCATGTGCCAATCGCTGCTGCCCAAAGCGTCGGGCGACGGACGTGCGAT
>JBKJOR010000351.1:0-4707 GCA_046595575.1 Pyrinomonadaceae bacterium
TTTGCGAGAGCTACAGGGGCAAAGGTCATCGATCTGACACCGCAGGATATCGAGGTAGTTCCAGCCGAGGAGCGGTCGAACTGGGGAAGGAAGATCGCTCGCGGGGAATTTGTGACATCTGTCGAAGTATTGCCGCCAAAGGGCTGCGATGCCGACAAGACGCTCGATTCTATCCGGCTCTTGAAAGACGCCGGTGTCGATGGTGTAAATATCCCCGATGGGCCGCGTGCCCAGACCCGGATGTCCGCCCAGGCGACTGCAGTTTTGGTAGAACGCGAGATCGGTATCGAGGCGGTGCTCCATTATTGCTGTCGCGACCGGAATCTGCTCGGTATGATGTCGGACCTGCTTGGCGCTGCGGCGCTTGGACTGCACAACCTCCTCATAATTACCGGCGACCCGCCAAAGATGGGACCGTATCCGGATGCTACCGCGGTATTCGATATCGACGCGATCGGGCTGACGAACATGGTCAACAAGCTCAACCATGGCCTCGACATCGGCAACAACCCGATCGGGAAGCCGACTGCGTTTTCGATTGGCGTCGGTGTGAATCCCGGGGCGGTAAATCTCGAGGAAGAAATTCGGCGGTTTGAGTGGAAGGTGGAGGCAGGCGCCGAATACGCGATCACGCAGCCAGTCTTCGATACCGAGCAACTTCGGTCGTTTCTCCAGAAGATCGAGCATGTGAAGATCCCTATAGTGGCCGGCATCTGGCCGCTGGTAAGTTTTCGAAACGCGGAGTTCCTCCACAACGAGGTGCCGGGTGTAAACGTTACGGCGGATATTCTCGATCGTATGCGGAATGCGTCGGACAAAGGAAAGGAAGAAGCTCGAGAAGAAGGAATTGCGATCGCTCGTGAATCGCTGTTGGAGGTTCACGACATCATCGCAGGCGTGCAGGTGTCGGCTCCTTTCGGTAACGTGAAATACGCGCTGCAGGTATTCGAAGCGCTGGACGAATTTCAACCTGTCCCCGCGGCCATCTAGACCGGCACCAGAGCCCGATAAACAAAAAACGGACGCCGATACCCGACGCCCGTTTTTTGTTTTGTTTCTAGGCGTACTACCTACCGACTATCATACCTATTAACACTGAAGTCACTGCCAAGTCCCCATGTCTGAACTTGCGCAGTATTGTCAAAACTGCGAAGTACCCAGTAGTTACTCTGGGCTGCTGCAGTTGCTCCTGCTCGATAGATAGCCAAATCCGTCCGGGCATCGCCGTCGTAGTCACCCTGGACGGGGAAATCGGATGTTCTGCCCCAAGTCTGGGTTCGCGTAGTACCGGTCGAACTCTGCAAAATCCACCATACCATCGGAGAGGTTCCCGTTGCTCCCGTCCTTGCCACGGCGTAATCGTACTTTCCGTCACCATCGTAATCGCCCGGCAATATGTAGTCGGTGTTGAAATTACCGAATTGCCTATACGTGATCGCTCCGTTCGAGCTCTGTTTAACGATATAGTTATTTTGTGGCGATAACCCGAATCGATAAACGGCCAGATCGAACTTGCCGTCCCCGTCATAGTCTCCGGGTACGGGCGTATCGAAAGTGTTAGTCCCGTCGCCGCTTAATCCAAAAGCCTCAACGCGAGCAGTCGCAGTTGCGCTGTTTCTAATGTACCAAGTGGCTTGAACCGCTGCGCCAGCGCGGAAGACTGCTACATCCGTAATCCCGTCGCCGTCATAGTCGCGCGGGATCGGTTGATCGTCAATGAGTCCCCACGCAAAATACTGGAGCACGTTGTTAGCGCTTAGGAGGATCCAGAACTCACTCTGGGTGCCGCTACGATAAATCGCGATATCAGTTGTGCCGTCACCGTCGTAATCGCCCGGAGTCGGAAAATCTCTATTCGCATCTCCAAAGCTATTTATTACCTGAGGACCGGTGGTGCTGTTCAAGTTCCACCAATTGATATTAGCGACGCCGGGAGGGGCGATATTCGGAAAGCGGAGCACGCTATAATCCGTTCGGCCGTCGCCGTCGTAGTCGACCACTCGTGTGATGCCGAGCTGCCCACGAATCTCGCCGCCGGTAAAAGTTCCCGAATGCACATTCACATAAAATTGGTGCGATCGGAGCAAGGCTATTTGGGCCGGGGTGATCGCCACAGTGCCCGATATTGTACCGGAGGTTCCGCCAACGGTCCCGAGACCAATCGTCACAGGCCCCGACACGCCGATAGCACCAGTGTGGATGTGCGCAGCGGTTTGGGCCATAGAAAAGCCGTTGAAGACGACCGTAAAGCTGATCGTTCCAGCTGTCTCATTGAGGAACACACGTGCATAACCCGTTGCATTCGTGGCAGCAGGCGGAACTTCTTGGGCTCCAGTCAAATTTGCAGTAAAGTTTTCGGCACGGGTAGGTGCGGCAAAAACGCCCATAAACCCGACAGCTAACATTAGACACAGAAATTTTAGTCTCATCTTCCCTCCAGGATCTTCAGTTATTTGTGACGTATCGATGACCAATTTGGAATCGGGGAGTGTCACCGTACCTTAAAAAGTTTCTTGGTTGTCCAAATATAACAGATAAGTAGGAAAACGTTTCTAATAATTAAGGGGCAGACCAAAAAAAAGCGGGCTCCTCGGTCAAACCGAAGCCCGCATGAACGTTTTGGAGCTCAACGCCTCCTCTAGCTCCCACTTGCAGCTTTGTTAGATTTACCGAAACTCTTCTTTTCCTCCTCCATCTCCGTTCCAAGAGCCTGGAGAGTGGCTTCGTCAAACTGTTTCTCCACCATCGGGAACATCTGTCCCTCTTCCTCCTGAACATGGTGGCCGATATCTTCCATCAAGACTTTTAATTTCGGCTGGAACTTCTCACTCTCGTCAGACAATGCAGCCAGTTCTCGCAGAAACATCTTGGCCTGCCGATGCTCTTCTATCCCTTCGAGAACGATCTTCTTCAACTCTTCATCGCCATCCGCGACGAGCTTAGGGTAGAAGATCACCTCTTCGATATGAGCGTGTACGTCCAGTTCCGCCTTTATCTGCTTGAACGTGTCTTTGTGATCACCGTCCTCATCCGCTTTCACTTTTTGGAATAGCTTGTCCACCTTATCGTGGTCTTCTTTCAACAATTCGATTGCGTTCATATCGTTATCGTCCCCCGTATGATTTTTAAAAATTCTGTACGTCGGGGCGGATTGCAATGAACGTGCCACTTCGCCCGGTGTCGAAACCGCACTCAATTAATTGCAAATGTGTATTCTTTTGAAACGCGAGCGTAGGAACAGTTAGGGTACTAGGACGATCTTTCCGAACGCCTTGCTCTCGATCACCTGTTGATGAGCTCGAGGCGCGTCGCCGAGAGCGATCGACTCACCGATCACCGGCTTGAGATAGTTCCTTTCCAGGCCGTCGAATATCGAACGGTGAATCTCCTGTGCGGCTTTTGCTGGAGCATTGAAGAGCGACATTCCATAAACCGTCGCGTCTTTTCCCATGATCATTCGGGGATTGAAGTCGAGGCTGCCGCGGTTGCCGACGACGGTGACCCGCCCGAACATGGCAAGCGCGTCGAAGTCGTTTTGAAGATTCACATTCGCGAGCATCTCGACGATCACATCTACGCCACGGCCGTCCGTCAGCGTTCGAACTTCTTCGAGATGGCCATCGTCGGTGTGGTCGACGACATAATCGGCACCCTGATCCGCGACCAGTTTCTTTCCTTCGTCCGAGCTCGCACTTCCAAAAACGGTAAGCCCGGAGTTCTTCGCCCATTGGATCGCGGCGATGCCAACACCGCCTGACGCCCCGTGGATCAGCACGGTCTCGCCAGCTTTTGCTACCGCTTTCTGGAAAAGCGCCCGGTAAGCGGTCGCGTATGGCGTCCAGACACCCGCGCCCTCTTCAAAGGTGACGTTGTCCGGAAGTCGGCCGAGATGTGTAACCTTGCACAAGGAAAACTCGGCGTAGGTCCCAGAGATCGATCCGGCGGTGTAGACCCGATCGCCGGGTTTAAATTCCGTTACGCCATCACCAATTTGCTCGACTACACCTGCTCCATCCTTTCCCGGTGTGTAGGGCAGTGACGGAGCGTGAGCGTGATTCCCGCTTCGCAAATAAGTATCGACTGGATTAACTCCAGCGGCCTCGATCTTGACGAGGACCTGTCTCGCATCCGGCACGGGCGTCGGCACGTCTTCGAGCTTCAGTACATTGGGGCCGCCAAATTCGCGAACTACTATTGCTTTCATAGGAACGCCGGGATCTTGCCGGCAACCAAGTCCGAAAGAATGCCGGCAAGATGCCGGCGTTCCATCACTCTACGGTCACCGACTTCGCCAGGTTTCTTGGCTGGTCGACATCACATCCACGACGGACGGCAATGTGATACGAGAGAAGCTGGAGTGGGACGACCGACAAGATTGGACCGAGCAGGTCTGACGTTTCCGGAACTTCGATGACGTGGTCTGAGACCTTGGAGCTCATCGAGTCGCCTTCTGTCAGGACGCTGATCACGATGCCGTCGCGTGCCTTTACCTCGACAATATTCGAGTGCGTTTTTTCGTAGCGCAGCTCGCTTGCCGGGTTTCCGAGCTCACGGGTGTTGACTACAACGACCGGTAGCTTTTCATCGATGAGCGCGTTCGGACCATGCTTCATCTCACCCGCCGGATAACCTTCGGCGTGAATATAACTGATCTCTTTCAATTTCAGAGCGCCTTCGAGCGCGACCGTGAAATTGATGCCACGTCCG
>JBKJOR010000410.1:0-6702 GCA_046595575.1 Pyrinomonadaceae bacterium
CAAGGCGTGCTTCGATAGGTATCGGAAAGTCAAAAACCGCGAAGCCTTCGACATCGGTTACACCCTTCGCGCCAAGCTTAAGCGTCTCGTTCTCGTCGCCCTTAAGCTCGAGTTCGATCTCGGTCTCTACAGCGACTCCGGCTGACGGCTGGTCGGCAAATGGATTGACCGCAAGGACGCGAGTTCGATACGTCGTCCCCGAAATTACATTGCCGGACGCTATGATCCGCAACTCGAAAAGATCGCGTAGAAGCTGCGAAAGCGAAACGATGCCTGCGGTTCCGCCAATGCGATATCGCAAGCGGTACCAGGCAAGGTCCTCGTTAGAAGCTTCCGCAAGCTTTCCAAGCGAAAGGTTGAATTCGACGGAGTGCTCACCGGGCCGAAGGGTCAAGTCGTTCTTCGTCGTCCGTGCGATGATCGCGTTATCGACGTTCAGTAGCTCGAGATGGGCGTCAACGGAGGTTGCTTCCCGAGCATTGATCGCCAGACGGATCACCGCCTTTTCACCGTCAATGGATGCGATCGACGCACCTTCATTTACTGTTTGTGCAAAGACCGGAACGGTGAAAATTAGATACACGAATATCAACAGGAGGAGTGAACCTCGCATGAGCGTTACCTCGAATTTTATATGGAATCTGTGCCTAGCTATCGCCTGTGATGCCGCGAGATTTCGGATTGGTTGTAAGCGCCATCTTTCTTATTCCGGGTGGTCCTTGTATTCCGTGTGATCCGTGGTCCTCGCACGAGCCAGGACCACAGAAGACACGAAACGGAGCCGCAAACAAGACGCCGGCAAATTCGAACTGCACTACTGTCAAGAACCGGACGCAAACTACAAAATTGACCTCCAGAGGAGCGGAATGTTTGTAGAACGGGAATGCATCTACAAAGTGAGCTCCAGAGGAGCGGAATGTTTGTAGAACCAGAGTCACCTGCAAAATTGAGCTCCGGAGGAGCGGAATGTTTGTAGAACCAGAGGCACCTGCAAAATTGAGCTCCGGAGGAGCGACATAACCGCAGTAGGTGTCGCTCCTCCGGAGCTCCGTTCCTTCTCCCCAACAATTGCTACAAACATTTCGCTCCTCTGGAGCTGGGATCGATTCTCCCCAACAATTGCTACAAACATTTCGCTCGACCGGAGCTCCATTCCTTCTCTCCAACACCTGCTACAGAACTTTTCCTCCTCTGGAGCTCAGATCTTTCTCGCTACCTGCTCCAAGCATTTCGCTCCTGTGGATTTCGATCAAAGTGCTATAATTTTCGCCGTATACTTATCCTATTAAAATTAACTGTTTCGCTGTGAGTGAGGTTTCAAATGACAAAACTTAGCGTGAACCGAAAGCAGTATGAGGTCGACGCCGACCCGAATACGCCGCTGTTGTGGGTGATCCGGGACGACATCGGTCTGACCGGAACCAAGTTCGGGTGCGGGGTAGCGCAGTGTGGGGCCTGCACCATCCATGTCGGAGGCGAAGCGAAGCGCTCGTGCGTGACGCCGATGAAGGCCGCGGTCGGCAAGGAAATTACCACGATCGAGGGCATTTCTCCGGACTCGACCCATGCTCTGCAGAAGGCATGGATAGAGGTCGACGTTCCGCAATGCGGGTACTGCCAATCCGGACAGATAATGTCGGCCGCGATCCTGCTTCAAGAAAATAAGAAACCGACCGATGACGATATCGACAAAGCGATGTCCGGTGTCATCTGTCGATGCGGAACTTATAAC
This sequence comes from Pyrinomonadaceae bacterium, assembly GCA_046595575.1. Taxonomy (GTDB): domain Bacteria; phylum Acidobacteriota; class Blastocatellia; order Pyrinomonadales; family Pyrinomonadaceae; genus OLB17. The sequence goes on from JBKJOR010000410.1 coordinate 1,733, forward strand.
CGCATTCGGGACGCTATCAAGATGGCGGCGATAAATGGCACGGGAGGTAAATAAGATGACCGAAAAAACTGAGATCGACAGACGCTCGTTCATAAAGGCGACCATTGTCGCCGGCGGTGCTTTGGTCATCGGTGCAAGTTTGCCCCTTCGTTCCCGTGCAGAAGAGCGTTTCAATTTGCCGCTCGAACCGGCTTCAGATTTCCAGCCGAACGCATTTATCAGGATCGCGCCGGATGGAAAGGTCACCATAATAGTCGGGCAGGCGGAGATGGGCCAGGGTGTCCTGACGTCGCTTCCGATGATCGTTGCGGATGAGCTTGAGGTTGATTGGAAGGATGTCACCTACGAGCACGGTCCTCCGGGAAAAGAGTTTATCAATCCCATGTTAGGTGGTCAGATCACCGGCGGAAGCGCGAGCGTCAAAGGCTTTTTCGATCCGCTGCGGAAGTCGGCGGCATCGGTACGCGAGATGTTGATCGGCGCTGCAGCTGCTCAGTGGGGAGTTGCACCGGGAGCGCTTCGAGCCCGCAACGGCGAGGTATTCGATCCGGCGTCAAAGCGAACCGCAAAATACGGAACGCTTCTCGAAGCCGCCGCAAAGATCACTCCGCCCGCAGATCCGAAGTTAAAGGATCCGAAAGATTTCAGATACATCGGCAAGAGCATCAAGCGGCTCGACTCGCCTGAGAAAGTGAATGGAGCTGGCATCTTCGGGATCGATGTGACTGTGCCCGGGATGCTGACGGCGACGATATTGCGTCCACCGGTTATCGGCGGCAAGCTAGCCACAGTTGACGACAGCGCGGCAAAGGCCGTTAAGGGCGTGCGTAACGTTGTCCGTCTGGAAAGTGGTGTTGCGGTCGTCGCGGATAATTACTGGGCGGCGAAGAAAGGACGCGACGCGTTAAAGGGGACATGGGAAGACGGCGCGATGAAAGGCGTTTCAAGTGCGGCGCTTTATCAAGCGAATGTCGATGCGGCAAAGAACGGCAAGGGTATCGAAGCGAAGAAGATCGGCGACGTTGCGGCTGCTAGTTCGAAAGCAGCGAAAACGATTGACGCAGTTTATTACGCACCCTACCTCGCCCACGCAACGATGGAACCGATGAACGCGACGGCGAATGTTCGCGCGGATAGCTGTGAGGTGTGGAGCGGTATTCAAGCTCAGATGGTCGTCCAGGGACAAGTTGCGAAGCTTCTTGGGATCGCTCCCGAAAAGGTCAAAGTGAATAACACGCTGCTCGGCGGCGGATTCGGTCGACGCTTGGGCGATTATGTGATGGACGCGGTCCGACTTTCGAAAGAGGTCGGGAAACCAGTGAAGGTCGTCTGGACGCGCGAGGACGATATGCACGGCGACTTCTTCCGTCCATCTGCGTACAACGTGATGTCGGCCGGTGTCGACTCGGCCGGCAAACCCGTCTTCTGGAAGCACCGGATAGTCAGTCCTTCGATTATGGCAAGTCTTGGCCCGGGTCTGTTCGGCTTCTCACCGCCGGCTGACAAGCTCGATGACACCGCGACCGAAGGTGCTCACACGCTTCCATACGACACGCAGAATCTTTTCGTTGATTGGGTTCCGATCACGCAGGGCGTTCCGGTCGGATTCTGGCGATCCGTCGGCAGCTCGCACACGGCGTTTTCAACAGAGTGTTTCCTGGATGAGGTCGCTCATGCCACCGGCAAGGACCCGCTCGCATTCCGCTTGTCGCTGCTCGATAAACATCCGCGGCACGCCGGGGTTTTAAAGCTTGCTGCGGAGAAAGCCGGCTGGAATAAACCGTTGGCGAAAGGTATGGGACGTGGGATCGCGGTTCACGAGAGTTTCGGCAGCTTTGTCGCCCAAGTCGCGGAGGTGTCCGTCGGAAAAGATGGGGCCGTCCGCGTACACCGCGTAGTCTGTGCAGTGGACTGCGGGCAGGTCGTAAATCCGGACACGGTCAACGCACAGATGGAAGGCGGTATTGTCTATGGTCTTACTGCCGCATTGTATGGCGAGATCACCTTGAAGGACGGCCGTATCGAGCAGCAGAATTTCTACGATTACAAGATGCTGCGGATGAACGAAATGCCAAAGGTCGAGGTACATATCGTTCCGAGTACGGAAAAACACGGCGGCGTCGGCGAGCCCGGCACTCCGCCGATCGCACCGGCGATCGTCAACGCGATCTTTGCCGCGACCGGAAAACGCATTCGAAGCTTGCCGATCAGGCGCGAGGAGTTGAAGACCGCATAAGCGGCGGGAGCGATCGTTATGAAATCAACTACGGGTTTTTCAAAACGCAGGAGTCTCAAGTTGGCGATCATAATCGCTGCGTGTCTATCGCTTGCGGGCTTCGCATGGTCCGATCGAACATATCGTCCCGAACGGGTCGAAGGCTCGTCGATGACCGAAGCGGATATTGCAACCTCGCCGGATCCGGAAAAAGCGAAGGCGGCTTTTAACGAAGCCGCAAAAGTTTTCTTCTCAGCCCGGTGCGCGAACTGCCATCCAGCCAGCGACACGCCAACGCAAGGTGATGCTATGGAGCCGCACACGATGGCAGTAACGCGCGGAAAAGACGGTCATGGCGTCTACGGGCAACGATGTACGACGTGCCACCAAAATGAGAACCTTCCCGGTGAGCACATGCCGCCCGGTAGCTCGAAGGATTGGCACATGCCGCCGGCTAATCAAAAGATGGTTTTTCAGGGACTGTCGAATGGGCAGCTTTGTCGCAACTTTAAGGACCCGTCGAAAAACGGCGGCCACAAAACACTTGCCGGAGCAATGGAACATGTTCAGAAAAAGGATCCGCTTGTGACATGGGCCTGGGATCCCGGTAATGGCCGAACGGTCCCGCCGATGAGCTTCGACGCATTCTCGGCGAAAGTGCAGGAGTGGGTCGATAACGGCGGAGCGTGTCCCGATTAGATCGGTCTGCGAAAACTTTCTTTAGCGGCTTTGTTTCGGTATCGTGACAGGCCGCATTTTTTTTAACAGATGAAAGAGGTCAAGGAGATCTTGGAAAGAGTTTTGGCGTTCGGGCCGAACGAGCGGGCGATCCTGGCGACCGTCGTTGATGTACGGGGTTCGGGCTATCGTCTGCCCGGTGCTCGGATGCTGATGCTGGAAAACGGCGATACCTTTGGAATGGTCTCGGGTGGATGCCTCGAGGCCGACGTACTTGAACGAGCGAAAAACGTTTTGCAGAGTGGTCGCCCGGAGGTGTTCACGTACGATACCACGGAGGATGAGAACTCTGTCTTTAGCCTCAACATGGGGTGCCGCGGCGTTGTGAGGATACTGCTCGAGCCAGTCGGTCGCGAAAGTGTTTTGCTGACGAACCTTAAGGGGGCGCGCGCTGATCGTGAACCTAGAACCGTGGCAACCTTGATCTCTTCTGACGCCGGCGCCGATTCGGCATTGGGCGGACGCATGTTCTACACGGGCGGCGACGGATTCGTCGTCGATAGGCTTCCCTCTTTCCTGGAGAAGGAGCGATCTCTCGAGAACGAATGCGCTCGTTTTCACGAGGCTGATAGCGACTATGGTTTTCACACTTTCGAAACCGCCGAGGGTAAGTTTGAATTCGCGCTCGAATCGATCAAGCCACCCATTTCCCTGCTTCTCTTCGGTGCCGGAGCGGACGCGATCCCGCTTGCACAGATCGCGGCGGACCTCGGATGGCAGATCACCGTCTTCGATCACCGACCGGCCTTTCTAACGAGCGAAAGATTTGCCTGTGCAGAGCGACTCGTTTTGTACGATCGCGACAAACCGATCGAATCAGTTGGCGGTGATTCGAGTACGGTGGCGGTGATCATGACACATAACTACCAGCACGACGGTCACATCCTTCCGCACCTGCTGCGATCGAATGTCTCGTATGTTGCCGCTCTCGGACCGAAACGACGGACGGAACAACTGCTGGGCGACGTTACGTCTAACGGCGACAGCTTCACGGACGAACAACTCGCCAGACTATATGCGCCGGCCGGGCTCGACATCGGCGCCGATACGCCCGAGGCGATCGCTCTATCCATCGTCGCCGAAATACAAAGCGTCCTGAAGGCCCGCGATGGCGGACATCTTCGCAGTAGACAAGGCTCGATCTATGACCGGTGAGCAGAACGTGAAGATCGGCGGTATCATCTTGGCCGCGGGCGGATCCAGTCGTCTGGGCGAGCCAAAGCAATTTATACAGCTTCAAGGCAAGAGCCTACTGAGACGAGCCTCGGAATCCATGGTCGCCGCTCCCGTGGATTTAGTAGTAGCCGTACTTGGCGCACAATCGGAAGATGCAGAGGCCGAGTTGGCCGAGCTAACGGTGTTTCATTGTATTAATCGCGACTGGGAATCGGGCATGAGTTCCTCGATCAAGATCGGGCTCAGCGAGTTGTTGCTGCGAGAACCGCAAATCGACGCCGCGATCATCACGCTGTGCGATCAACCCTTCGTCAACACACACACGATCGGGCTTCTTGTCGCAAGATTCAAACAAACACGCAAAGATATCGTCGCCGCTAAATACGCCGGAGTCTTAGGCGTTCCGGCGTTGTTCTCACGAGAGATGTTCGACGCCCTATCGAAACTGGAAGGCGATAAAGGAGCGCGAGATCTGATCCGGGATCCGAACGCATCCATCGAAACAATCGATATAGAGGGGGCGGCCATCGATATCGACACCCGCGACGATGTCAAAGACTTGGAGATGTTCTAGAGACACGTGGGCACGGTGCTCACAAGGGCGATATGCTCAACCCAGGGTAACCAGGAGTAGAGACCCACACGATGCAAAAGCCCACGCGTAAGCAAGGGCGATATGCTCAACACGGTGTGACGAGGCCCGCGCATCCACACGATGCAAAAGCCCACGCGTAAGCAAGGGCGATATGCTCAACTAGGGTAACGACGCCGAGTATTCACACGATGCAAAAGCCCACGCGTAAGCAAGGGCGATATGCTCAATACCGGGTAACCAGGCTCA
>JBKJOR010000414.1:0-7771 GCA_046595575.1 Pyrinomonadaceae bacterium
CTGCTCGCTCCTGTGATAAGTGCCACATTTTTATTCATAGACATATAGCTTCCTCTTTGACCCATCAGCTTTTCGGTGACGTCTACGCCCCGACTATTTCACCTAGAAACTGAGGTCCCTTGCGCGAAATTTATTTGCGGGCTGCTCGTCTTGGGACCCCGGTTCGCTCCCGGTTCTGACAGGATGGCCGTCGCGGGTGCTTCGGCGGGCAGACCATAAACAAGCTCATTCCCATCCGTCTTCATGTGGTTTTTATTCCGGCAGATTCATTCGCCTTATAATGTCTTTAAACCTCGACTCCTCGCGAAGAGAATCAAACGGCGGATACCATGTAATTCTCACAAGCTCGCCGCTCCGGTCCTCCGCCGCCTTTTCCAACCACTTAAGCCCCGACTCTTTATCTCCGAGACCCATGTGTACTGCTGCGATCTGCATGGCGGTCGCTTCCCGCTTAGGGTACTTCACTTCGAGCTCGCTCAAGATTGCCTTGGCATCGCTTTGCTTTCCCGTAATGCCGTAGGCGTAGCCGAGAAAGCTAATTGGCCAGGCGGATCTGTTCGATAACTCTACCCCCTTTTGTAATTCAGAGACTGCTTGTTGGTTCCGTCCGAATCGGAGGTGCGCGACTCCCAGCCAGTGATACGATCCCCACCAATTTGGATCTAACTCGATGGTCGCTCTGCATTGAGCGAGAGCGGAGTTCTCATCATTCTTATTCATGTACATCACCGCAACATTAAGGCCAATAATAAGCGAGAGTGGATCCAGTTCTTGCGCCCGCTTGATCTCAGCCAGTGCATCATCACGCCGTCCGAGGTCACGAAGATTAATGGCACGCCAGTGATGTACGGTAGGGTAATTCGGATTAAGGTCTATCGCTTTTTTAAACTCGTTTTCGGCGTCCGCCCATTGCCAGGAGCGGTTGTAGACCAAACCTAGGGTTGCGTTTGCCTCGCCCAGAGAATCGTCGATCTCTAACGCCCTTTGAGCATAAGCTCGAGCTTTTGGCAGAGTATCGTTCGACGGTGCGCCCGCGTACTCCTCCAGAAGGACGTATGTATCGGCCAAGCCGACGTAAGCTAACGCATAGTTTGGATCTTTCTCCGCCGCGTGCTGAAATTCCTGCAGACCCCTTTTCAGATCGACCGCAGTCCGTTTGTTCCAGTAAAACCGCCCGCGGAGATAATGTTTGTAGGCTTCGGGATTCTGTGTATATGTCTTAGCGATCTGTTGCGCCTGGGCACCGGTCAGTTTGAGTTTTAGCTGGGACGATACGTCGGTCGCGATCTTCTGTTGAATCCTGACGATATCCGACGCCTTTCCCTCGTAACGATTTCCCCAGATCTGCAGCCCATCGGTCGTGTTGACCAGGTCGATCTGCACGCTGATATCGTCGCCGCGTTGGGTCAGCTTTCCCGTCAGAACCGACCCGACCCCGAGCTCTCGGCCGATCTCCTTTGGTTCGTCTTCACGGCCGCGAAATCTGAACGCCGTGCTTCGTGCCACAACTTTGAGCTCCGGTATCTTTGTGAAGTTATTAATCAGAGTCTCAGATATTCCATCACTCAAAAACTCGGTTTCCTTATCGCCGCTCGCGTTCGCGAACGGGAGGACGGCAATCGAATTTATCTGCTCGGCCCCGACTGGTTTTAAATACCGAACCGTAAAATATCCGCCGACGAGAAGCAGGATTAAAAGTCCGATTGCAGGAAGTAACCATTTGCGTCCTCTAATCCCTCTGGTCTCAGCCGCTTTGCGCACGGAAGAGCTGTCCTTTTCCATGACGCCGCTCAGACTGTTCTGAGGCGTAACGTCCGACCCGTAGATTGAGGTGCGGTCCGTCGTGTCGACGTGAGCAAGCGTTCGCGATTTGGAAGAAGATCCGCCTGACGAAGCGACCCCGAACTCGGGAAGAATCGCCGTCGCAGGTTCGTCCGTCGACGCGGGGCCAAAAAGCAATTCTGCCCCATCATCGAGACAGAAGCTCATCGAATCGTCGTTATAATTTCTCCCGCATTCAGGGCATCGTTTCATAAATTACTATTCCGGCAGATCCATTCGTTTTAGCATCGCCTTAAATCGCGGGTCGTCGCGGAGCGGATCCATGAACGGGTCGACCTTTATGCGCTGGAGCTGCCAATCGTGTTCATCGAAGGCTTTCTCAAGTTCGGCAAAGGCTTCGTCCTTGTCGCCAAGCGCTGCATACAAACTCGCGAACCTGTATGAAAGAACATACTGTGTTTTACGGAGATCTTTGAATTTCTGTACGACTTCCTCGGCCTCGCGGCGGCGACCGGATCTCGCATAGGCAAACCCGACATTCCTTAGCGCAAACTGACTTGTCGGATCGGTTTTTAATGTTTGCTCGTTTATTGCTATCGATTCGTCGTACATGCCGCTTAATGCGTAAGTTTCACCAAGCATCCAACGCCCCACCGGGAAAGTCGGTTCCATCTCGTAAACTTTTCTTGCTTGTTCGAGCGCAAGCTCATTCTTCCGCGCAAAGAGATACAACCAGGCAAGATTCGATCCCATGTTGAGGTGGAGAGGCTCCAATTCAAGGGCTTGCTTAACTTTTACAATGGCTTCGTCCACGCGGCCCATGTCGGCAAGATAGATCTGTCCATAGCGGAAATGCGCGGCTGCATTGTTAGGATCAAGTTCGATTCCCCGCTTGAATTCGCGTTCGGCTTCTGGCCAATTCCAATCTGAGATCGCTAATGTCATGGCCAAAAACGTGTGGCCTTCTGCAAGTGTCGGATCGATCTCCACGGCCCGGAGTGCCGCCGCCTTTGCATGAGGGAATGCCTCCTTCGGCGCCATGTAAGGATATGCCGGCATACTCATATACGCGTCGGAGATTCGCGCGTAAGCCAACGCAAAGTTCGAATCAATCTTTATCGCCTGCTGGAAATAGTCAATGCCTTTCAGAATGTCATCTTTGGTTCGCTTGGCAAGGTGATAGCGGCCTTTCAAATATAGTTGATAGGCTTCGTTGCTGTCGGTGTACTTTTTAGTGATTCCCTTTGTGTCACTGCCGGCAAGATTCAATTGCAGCTTTTGAGTTAAGGCAGTGGCGATCTCGCGCTGTGTCGCCAACAAGTCCGTCATCTTGCGGTCGAATTGCTCAACCCACAATATTTTTTTTGTGCGCGTATCGATCAGTTCGACATTGATCGTCAAATTGTCGCCGCGCTGAGACAAACGCCCGGACATGACAGCATCAACTTCGAGTTCGCTAGCGATCTGAGATAGGTCGGTATCCTTTCCCTTATACCTGATGACGGAACTCGTCGGGCTGACTTTTAGATTTGGCAATTGTGAAAGCCGGAAAATAAGTGAGTCGGCCAACCCGTCCGATAAGTAATCCGTGTCGGCATCGGAACTCCTATTTTCGAACGGCAGGACTGCGATTGAAGTAATCTGCTCTGGGCCGGCGGGTAGGAAATATCGATAGCCGAAGAATCCGCCGACTAAAAGCACAACGGCGATACCGATAATCCCCAGCGGCTTCGCCGACCGGTGAGCGGAAAGGCTCTCCCTTTCCGACGAGTCACCCAAATCCTTATGAGGCTCCGCCTGTCCGATCGGGAAGATCGCGGTTTGGTCGGTTGTATGGACTTGAGCTTGTGTTGGCGATTCACTGACGGGGAACCCAGTCGCTACCGCTCCCGGTTCTGACAGGATCGCCGTGGCCGGTTCATCGGCAGACACGCCATAAACCAGCGGCGTTCCATCCTCCAGACAAAAACTTAGAGTGTCGTCGAAATAATCCCGCCTGCATTCAGGGCATCGTTTCATAAAAATCTATTCCGGCAGATTCATCCGCATTCGAAGATCCTTATAACGCGGATCGTCGAGGATAGAGGCGAACGGAAATTCCGCGCGTAGATCAACCAATAACGAGCTTCGGTCGTCGAAAGCCTTGTTTAGCCAGGCAAATGCCTGATCCTTGTTTCCGAGTCCAACATAAATTGCCGCTACGTCGGTAGCATCCGCCTTACCAACTTTGTACTTCTCTTCCAGTTCTTTGATAATTACCGATGCCTCGGCCGAATGACCCGAAACGGCCTGGACGAAACCCAGGCAGATCAGGGAACGATTGGATCGTTTCGCCACCTCTAACAACTTCTCCGCGGCGGCCAGAGCATCAATATTCTGTCCCTTTTTTAACTGAGTATAGGCCAGGGCAATCCAGCCGAAAGAGTAGCCCGGTTCCAGTTCGACCGTTCGTTTGGCCTGATCAAGCGCGAGATCTACGCTACCCTGGGCCAAAAGCATCTGACTGAGATTATCGTTTATGACGAATGACGAAGGTTCAAGTTCAAGGGCACGCTTCATCCGTGCCAGACCCTGAGCATCTCGTTTCGGTACGCGAACTTCGAACCGCGCATACCGCAGTTGGCCCGGCGGATAATTTGGGTTTAATTCAATCGCTCGTTCGTATTCTTTCTCCGCCTCTGCCCAGTTCCAAGAGCCTTCATTTACAAAAGCCAATGAGGTATGGGCTTCGGCCGACTGGTCGTCGATCTCGACCGAACGGATCGCGTAGGGCTTTGCCTGCTGAGTAAACTCGTTCGATCTCGACCCGGTGTAATATTGCATCACCGAATAGCTGTCGGCGAGGCCGGAATATGCAAGGGCAAATCGATCGTCTATGGCGACTGCCGCCTTAAAATGGTCGACTGCTTTCAGAAGGTCGTCATAGGTTCGCTTGTTCCAATGAAAACGGCCTTTCAAATAAAGCTGATACGCTTCCCCACTTGTTGTGTAGCTCTTTTCGATCTTAGCTACGTCCGCGCCTGACAGCTTCGATTTAAGCTCGCCCGAAACGTCACGAGCTATCTTGCTTTGCAATGACACAAGATCGGTTTGTTTTCGGGTGTATTGCTGGCTCCAGATCGCGTTTTCGGTTTGCACATCAACGAGTTCCAGGCTCAGTGTCACCTGGTCGCCACGCTGGGCGAAACGCCCGTTCAAAATGGCCTGAACATTTAATTCTTTACCAAGTGTCTTCGCATCCGTTTCCTTGCCTTTATATCGAAATACAGACGAACGTGCCTTTACATTCAAATTGGGCAATTGAGTCAAACTGCTGATAAGCGTCTCCGTCATTCCGTCCGACAGATATTCGATATCCGCATTCCCGCTTTCGTTGACGAACGGCATCACGGCGATTGATTCGATTGCCGCGTCAGCCGAAAAATATCTGAAACCAAAGAATGCCGCTAGCACTACAACCGCGAGACCGAGCGGAGCCAGTAGCAGTCGTTTATCAAAGCCACCTACCTTTGGAAAATAAGCTACGCCCGACGGCAGAACAGCAGTATGCTCCGTCGCATGCATCTGCGCACGCGTCGTATCCTCGCCTGGCGGCGCCGTCTCGTGCAATATCGCGGTCCGAGGTTCATCCAACTCGCCGCCCGCTAACGCAGGCGGTTCTGACAAGATTGCTGTCGCAGCCCCATCCGATGACGCTGGGCCGATACGGACCGCGCCTTGTACAAGCGCAGTTCCGTCCTCAAGACAAAAAATAAGCGTGTCGTCATAGTAGTCTCGCGTGCATTCTGGGCATCGTTTCATAAATTGACTTTATTCGGGAAAACCGGCTCGCCGTAGGACTTCGTTGAAGCGCGGGTCGTCACGCAATGGGTCCATGAATGGGTCCACTTTCATTTGGTTTGTATGCTGATCTCTTGTTTCGGCCGCTTCGTTAAGCGTGGCGAAAGATTTGTCCTTCTCGCCCAACTCGGCGTAAAGGGTCGCGACAAAATATGGATATATCTTTAGTCGTGAGCGCTGCTCGGTAATTTTTTTTAAGAATCCAGGCCAGTCACCGTTCGCAAAACTCTCTCGAATCAGCTTTGCCGCATCAGGTTCCCCCCTCGCATCCTGCATTTTGGCCAGCTCTTCGACAGCCGAAGCATATTCTCGCTTCATGCGATAGACGTAAAAGAGCTGCAAATGTGCATACCAGAAGTTTGGATCCAGCTCGATATTCTTTTTACTTAGAGTTTCACTTTCCTCGTATCTTCTTTCGAAGAAAAACTCCTGTGCGGCTTGAAAGTTCGCTACCGGCGACAACGGGTCAATCTCCAAAGCCCGTTTTGTTGCAGTTCGGGCCTCCTCGATCCTACCCGTGGAGCGGAGCAGCAGTCCCAACCGACGGTGAGCCTCCGGATAATTCGGGTTCAGTTCGATGGCAAGTCTTTGCTCGCGTTCCATGCATGCAAAATCGTGACTGAGAAAACAAATTATTCCTAATATCGAATGCGGCTCGGCAAGAGTGTTATCCAATTCAATCGCCTTTGCGGCAAATGCCTTAGCCTTCGGAGACTCATTTATCTGCGGATAACTGTAAAGAAAGTAAAAGTGGGTTGCCTCGGCCAGGCCCGCAAATGCCAATGCGAATTTTGGATCAATGACCGTCGCCTGCTCAAAAAACTCGATGGATCTTTGCGCATCTTTCGCAGTACGTTTAATTAGATAGAACCGAGCTTTCAAATAAAGTTGGTAAGCCTCGTTGTTGTCTGTGTACTTTTTGTTTATTCCCTTTACATCTTCGCCTGACAGCTTCAATTGCAGCTTTTGCGTGATTGTCGTCGCGATCTCGCGCTGCGTGGCAAGCAGATCCGTCATCTTCCGGTCGTATTGCTCGCCCCACAGCAGCTTATTGTTTCTTACATCGACCAGCTCAACGCTGATCGTCAGGTTGTCGCCAATCTGAGCAAGCCGCCCTGTCATGACCGCATCGACGCCCAGCTCGCTTGCGATCTTCGCAACTTCTGTGTCTTTTCCTTTGTAGCGGATAACCGAACTCGTCGGACTCACTTTTAGGTTCGCCAACTGCGATAGGCGATAGATCAACGACTCTGCCAATCCGTCAGATAGGTATTCTGTATTCGGGTCACCGCTCCTGTTCTGGAAAGGCAAGACAGCAATAGAATTTATTTGCCCTGACTCGGAGCGTTGGAAATATCGGTAGCCAAAGAATCCGCCGATCAAGACAATTACCGAAATCCCGAGTCCGGCAATTAGTTTGACTCGGCCACTTAGCGGCTTTTCCGCAGAGCCACCAAAACTGCCCCGAGGCTCCGGCATCGCTCCGGTTTGCGGGATCGCAGTTTGGTCGGTCGTATGACTAAAGGCGCGCGTCGGTGATTCGCTCAGCAACTCGGAGCCACTCAATATCGCCGTCGCTGGTTCATCGATTTCAACCGTCGCCGGGCCGTCGAGCAGCGACGTGCCGTCATCAAGACAGAAACTAAGCGTTTCGTCCGTATAATCGCGTCTGCAGCGGGGGCATCGTTTCATAAGTTTCTATTCCGGCAAGCCCATCCGTTTCAGCAAGTCTTTGTAGCGTGGGTCGGCGCGGAGAGACTCATAAGGGATTGCCCATCTGATATTGGATACCTCCCCTTTCGACTGAAAGTCTTTTTCCAACCATTCAAATGCCTTGTCCCTTTCACCGAGTCCTGCATATACGCCAGCGACGTATCGACCGTTTGATTCCTTTCTTGCGAATTTTTCCTCCGACTCTTTAACAATGGCGATCGCTTCAGAGCGCTTTCCCGTAACGCCGTATCCATAACCCAAATACATTAGAGTTTCACCGGCTCTGTTACTCAGTTCGACCGCCTTTTCAAAACTGGCGAGAGCTTCGGCGTTGCGTCCCTGTTTGAGATACGATAGACCTAAAGACTGATAGGCACCCGGAAAATTCGGATCGAGTTCGATTATTTTGAGAGAGTTTTCAATGCTCGCGTTATGG
>JBKJOR010000416.1:0-3953 GCA_046595575.1 Pyrinomonadaceae bacterium
GGCGGCACCTGTCCGCTCGACGCCAGCATCATCGGCTTCATCGAACCACTCCTGAATCCGGTATGGGTGTTTCTATTCGTCGGCGAACAACCGTCCCGCTGGGCGATTTTCGGCGGCACGATAATCATCGCTACCGTGATAACGCATACCCTGGTTCAATATCGCGGCAAGGTAGTAGCTATCTAGGTTTTGGAATCCCCAGATCCTTACAGATCTTGGCAATCAGATTGTCGTTGATTTCGGAATGTCGCGGCACCGCGGAACGGCGGCTCTGTTTCGGATTGTGCCACAACGAGTGTCTTCCGCCTTCGCGCAGAAGCGTCGTTTTCACGCAGATGGCGGATCAAGTCACGCCGTTTCATACGGCAATAGTAGCTTCCTCAAAATTCACGCCGGCCATCCGCCGAGCATCCTGCCTCTTAAACTCCAAAGCTTCATCCAGAGTAACGCGGAGACCTTCCAACAATTCGCTGCGCGTACCGGCGGCACCTGTCCGCTCGACGCCAGCATCATCGGCTTCATCGAACCGCTCTTGAATCCCGTCTGGGTGTTTTTGTTCGTAGGTGAGCAGCCGAGTAGATGGGCGATTTTGGGTGGAATGGTAATTGTTTCTAGCGTTGTCGTCCACACGCTTCTGACGTTCCGTTCTTCGCGTGAGGGATCGTAAAATTAATTCTTAAGCAGTCGCTGAGACTCATTCGAAGGGCGGTACTAATCGAGCCCTGGGCGACAAAATAGCCGTCGTATATGCGCCGATGCCGTAAAAGCCGGCGTGAGCAAGCGAAATCAAGCCCGTCAGACGCCGCGCGATAATTGGTACAACCAATTATCTTTAGACGGTTGGGCCAATCTCTTAACCTTTCCCGCATCCTGTGATAACCTATCGCCATACTTTCGAAAACGAGTTCTAATTGCTCGTTTATTTTTATTTAAAAAGCAATTCAATTAGATTTAATAGGAGTCTCAGGAAAACCCGAGTATATGGCGAACTATACGATCCCGGAAAATATTAAGAACGAAGAGCTGCGACGATGGATCGAAGACGCGGCTGAGGTTTGCGAACCGGATAACATTTATCTGTGCGACGGGTCGCAGGAAGAGTACGACCGGATGTGCGAGGAGATGGTCGCAGCGGGTACGTTCATCAAGCTGAACGAAGAGAAACGTCCTAATAGTTTTTTAGCGCGATCTCACCCGTCGGACGTCGCACGCGTTGAAGACAGAACTTACATCTGTTCTCGTGCGAAGGGCGACGCCGGACCGACGAACAACTGGATGGCTCCGATAGAAATGAAGGCCATCCTGAAAAAGAAATTTACAGGAACGATGAAGGGACGCACGATGTATGTCGTGCCGTTCTGCATGGGTCCGATCGGTTCCCCGATTTCGCAGTTCGGCGTGCAGATCACCGACTCGGCTTATGCTGCCGTTAACATGAAGATCATGACGCGGATGGGCACGAGGGCTCTCGACGCACTCGGCGAAGGCGAGTTCACCAAATGTCTTCACTCGGTAGGAATGCCGCTGGCCTCAGGTCAGACCGATGTAGCGTGGCCGTGCTCACCTGATCCGAAAGATAAGTACATCGTTCATTTTCCCGAAGAAAATTCGATCGTCAGCTACGGCTCGGGTTATGGCGGTAATGCGCTGCTCGGGAAAAAATGTCTCGCTCTGCGAATTGCATCGACTCTCGGACGTGCCCAAGGCTGGCTCGCGGAACATATGCTGATAGTCGGCGTGAAATCGCCGGACGGTCGGAAGGATTACGTCTGCGCTGCTTTCCCGTCAGCGTGCGGCAAAACAAATTTCGCGATGCTTATTCCCCCTAAGCCATTCCAGGAAGAGGGCTGGGAGATCACAACGGTCGGTGACGATATCGCGTGGATCAAACCCGATGAGAACGGCAAGCTTCGAGCGATCAATCCGGAGTTCGGGTTCTTTGGCGTAGCACCCGGGACGAATTACAAGACCAATTCGAACGCGATGGAGTCGATCAAAGAGAACACGATATTTACGAACGTGGCTCTGACCGACGAAGGCGATATCTGGTGGGAAGGCATGGATGGCGAACCGCCGGCACATGCGATTGATTGGCAGGGCAACGACTGGACCCCGTCCAGCGAAGCGAAAGCAGCTCACGCGAACGCGCGTTTCACAGCCCCGATCACCCAGTGCCCGGTCGTCGATGAGAACTTTGACGTCCCGTCGGGCGTTCCCGTTTCCGCGTTTATTTTTGGAGGCCGTCGCAACTCGGTCGTGCCGCTCGTTCAGCAATCTTTCAACTGGGCGTTCGGTGTTTACATGGCCGCGACGATGGGATCCGAGATGACGGCAGCCGCGTTCGGCAACATCGGCGAGGTTCGCCGAGATCCGTTTGCGATGCTTCCGTTCGCCGGTTATCACATGGGTGATTACTTTTCACACTGGCTCAACTTCGGACGTCAGATCCCCGAGCCGCCGCGGATCTTTTCCGTCAATTGGTTCCTGAAGGACGAAGATGGAAAGTTCGCCTGGCCCGGATTTGGGGAGAACATGCGCGTTCTGAAATGGATAGTCGAACGGTCGCGAGGAAGATCGATCGGCACCGAAACGCCCCTCGGATGGATGCCGCGATACGAGGATATGGATTGGCGCGGACTCGATTTCACACGCGAACAGTTTGAGAAAGTCATGACCCTCGATCGCGACATGTGGCTTAAGGAGATCGCGATGCACGACGACTTGTTTTTCAAGCTTTACGATCGTCTGCCGAAAGAAATGACCTTCATCCGCGAGCTGCTCGTCTCGAATCTCTGGCGATCGCCGGAACTCGGACTCGCAGCGTCACGGCCCGAAGCTGAAGATACAAAGGCCGTAGCGAAAGGCGAGTAGACTTCCGTATTTGAAATTTCGAATTTGTGATCTGAAATTTACCGCGGGCTGAGATTTGTTTCGGCCCGCTTTTCCTTTTATCATTCGACTTTCGTTCTTACACGGTGAGATCAAACATCAAAAAGAAAAACTACGGTCGATTTCGGTTCGCACGCGAGCCGCTCGACGCGATCGACAACAACGAGGAAACGCATCGCTCTGACTTCCCTTTCTCGGCCGAGCTGAACAGGCGTCGTTACCCGGTACGCGCGCTCCGGTACTGGTGGCTGTGTCGTGTTATCGATGAGGAATTCCGTACGCTCGATCACCCGCCGGTGATCGTTGATGTAGGCTGCGACCGTGGGATCATCAAACGATTCATCCCGCCGATCGATGGGGCGCGCTGGATCGGGCTCGACATAGACA
Organism: Pyrinomonadaceae bacterium; assembly: GCA_046595575.1. Lineage (GTDB taxonomy): Bacteria > Acidobacteriota > Blastocatellia > Pyrinomonadales > Pyrinomonadaceae > OLB17. The sequence goes on from JBKJOR010000416.1 coordinate 3,277, forward strand.
TCAACCGCGAGAACGTCGAGCTCGCGAAATACGACGAACGAATTCAGGCCGACTTCGATGTGGGACTTCCGATACCGGACTCGACGGCCGATATTGCTATCTGTTCCCACGTGCTCGAGCATTTGCCGCGTCCCGCGTTCACTATGAGCGAAATATTTCGCATTCTGAAACCTGGCGGACTCTTGCTCGTTGGCGTGCCGACCGCTCCAAGGTTCATCGCGAAGCTACGCGAGAAACAGTTTGCCAAACAGCTCGCCGACGGAACCCGGACGCTTGGTCAGCATATTCACGTCTTTGACCCCGAACGGCTCAGCCAGTTAGCCGAGAGAAGCGGATTCCGGGTCGAGTTCTCGAGCGGAACTGCAATGATCCGAAAGAAGGGGAGCAAGCTCGAGGACTACGCGGCTTGGATCCGTTTCAATCAGATCGGCGCGGCACTGTTGCCGTCTCTCGGTCAGGAACTGTGTGTGCAGCTTCGAAAGCCGGCACACCGTGCCGAAAAATAGTTTGACGGTCTCCCCTCGAATTACTATATTCTGGTTCTCTAATACAAAAGTTCAAGGAGAATCCGATGGTCACACGAGCTCTTGCAGTAAAGCTGGTTGCAAAACCAGGAAAGGAGGCCGAAGTCGAGGCGTTTTTAAACGGCGGCTTGGCACTGGTCAACGAAGAACCGC
>JBKJOR010000012.1:0-3863 GCA_046595575.1 Pyrinomonadaceae bacterium
GGTGGTCGGTGTCGGTGGCTAGTGTCAACCCACGTATAAAAGGGACTCACAGGACGGCCAAGGACCCTGACCACTGAAAGTATTATGTCGATTAAGAAAGTTACACAGCATCCCACACAGAATGAAGGGTTGATCTTCGAACGTTCGCAAGCCGGACGAGTCGGATACCGTCTGCCGAAGCTCGATGTCGAGGAAACGAGCCTCGATGAATTGCTGCCGGTCGAGCTTCGACGCGATGACGATCTGGACGGCGTACCAGAGGTTTCTGAAGTCGATGTGGTCCGCCATTTCACCCGGATCTCGACGTGGAACTATTCCATCGACCTCGGCATGTACCCGCTCGGTTCGTGCACGATGAAATACAACTCTCGGCTGAATGAAAAGGTTGCGAGGATCGGCGGTTTCACTAACCTCCATCCGCTCACTCCGGAAGAGGAGTCCCAGGGCGCGTTGGAGCTGATCTGGGAATTGCAAAAGGATCTCGCCGAGATCACCGGTCTGTCCGGCGTGTCTCTGCAACCGGCGGCTGGAGCCCAGGGTGAGATGACAGGCGTTATGCTGATCCGCGCATTTCTCGACAATCGCGATGGCGATGCTTCGAAAGATCGACGCGTGATGCTTATCCCGGACTCGGCTCACGGTACCAATCCGGCATCGGCGGCGCTCGCCGGTTTCACCGTCAAGACCATTCGGTCGACTGAAGAGGGTCTAACCGACCTCGAACATCTGCACCAGCTTTGCGATGAAGGCGGAGTAGCGGGATTGATGCTGACGAATCCCAACACGGTAGGAATTTTCGAGACCAACATTCGTGAGATTTGTCGGATCATTCACGAAGCGGGTGGCCTTGTCTATATGGACGGAGCGAACATGAACGCGCTTGTCGGCGTCGCTCGTCCGGGTGACATGGGCGTTGACGTGATCCACCTGAACCTGCACAAAACTTTCTCGACCCCGCACGGCGGAGGAGGTCCCGGTTGTGGACCCTGCTTGTGTACCGAGGAGCTGACGCCGTTTCTTCCAGTGCCAAGAGTTGTACGACGAACTCTCAGTCCGTCGGATGGACAGCCAAACAGTCTTTCCTACGCCCTCGATTACGACGAGCCGCAATCGATCGGCCGCGTTAAGGCGTTTTTCGGAAATTTCGGCATGATGATCCGAGCCCTTTCATACATTTACACTCACGGAGCCGAAGGACTGAAAGAGGCTACGGAAGCTGCGGTGCTCAATGCGCGCTACGTCGCCGAGGAACTTAAGGACACCTTCCACCAGCCGTACGCTTCAGACTGTATGCACGAAGCGATCTTCTCGCACAAAAACCAGACTAAAAAGGGCGTTCACACGCTCGACATCGCAAAGCGACTTATTGATTACGGTTTTCACCCGATGACGATCTACTTCCCTCTCGTCGTCGAAGGCGCGATGCTCATCGAGCCTACCGAATCAGTCGGTCGGGCTGATCTCGACGCGTTCATCGAAGCGATGAAAGACATCGATCGCGAAGCTCACGAAAATCCGCAGCTCGTGATAGACGCACCGCACTCGACACGAATCGGCCGCCTCGACGAAGCCGCCGCGGCCCGTAAACCAGTTCTCCGGTGGAGATCCGACATGGAAGCCGCCGCGACATCGGCCTGACTGCGAAGGACCGCCTGCATCTTGCCGGCGTTTAGTCTGGGCACGATCCTGTTAATACAAGGCGGCCTGTCTTTCCAACGGATTCCTAGTCATAAAGGTCGCGAACCAATTCACTACCACACGCCGCTGCCGGTCAGCCTGGCTCTTTACCACTGCGTTCCTGCTCCCGCGATCAACTAAAATTACTGAAATTTGACTGGCTTAGATTAGCCTCATAGAATTTCAGCAGCAAAAAATTATCTATGTCACAGATCGGAATTCCGAAAGAGACCCATCCTGGCGAACGCCGCGTTGCGGCCACGCCGCAAACTATCCTCAAGCTGAAGAAGCTCGGTTTCGATGTCGCCGTGCAATCGGGCGCAGGCGACGAGATCAACGCCAGTGATGCCGAGTACCAGGAAGCCGGGGCGTCGATCGTCTCCGATGCGGCCGAACTCTGGCGGACTTCGGATGTCGTAATGAAGGTCCGCCCGCCTGAAGGCAATGAGGTAGACCTGTTACGTGATGGAGGATGGCTGGTTGGATTTATCTGGCCGGGACAGAATCGCGAGATCGTCGACCGTCTCGCGAAAAAACACGCGACCGTATTTGCGATGGACAGCGTGCCGCGGATAACGCGTGCACAGAAAATGGACACGCTGTCGGCGATGGCAAACATCGCCGGCTATCGTGCCGTGATCGAAGCTGCTCAGCATTTTCCGCGATTTTTCACCGGGCAGATCACGGCGGCGGGCCGCATAGATCCGGCAAAGGTACTTGTCATCGGAGCCGGAGTAGCCGGCCTGTCGGCGATCGGGGCGGCAAAAGGTCTCGGTGCGATAGTCCGCGCATTTGATCCGCGTTCGGCAACGAAAGAGCAGGTCGGGTCGATGGGAGCCGAGTATCTCGAGCTCGACCTCAAAGAGGAAGGCGAAGGCAAGGGCGGTTACGCGAAGGAGATGTCGGATAGCTTTCTGAAAGCCGAGATGGCACTGTTCGCACAGCAGGCGATGCAGGTCGACATCATCGTCACGACCGCACTCATTCCAGGAAAGCCCGCGCCAAAGCTGATCACTCAGGGCATGGTCGAATCGATGAAGCCGGGTTCGGTGATCGTCGATCTCGCCGCTGAGCAAGGCGGCAATTGCGTACTGACCAATCCAGGGAACGTCGTCCAACACAAGGGCGTGACGATTATCGGGTACACGGATCTTCCGTCGCGAATGGCGTCGATGTCTTCGCAGTTATATGGCGCGACGGTTACGGCGCTGCTAGAGGAATTAATCGAGCGTGGTCCGTCCGGCACCACCCCGACCGCCGAAGCGGCGGCCACCCCTCCTAAGACAGGAGGGGAGTCTGCTAATCTCCACGTCAATCTTGATGACGAGGTGGTTCGCGGGGCGATCGTCCTTCACGAAGGCCGGATGATGTGGCCGCCACCGCTTCCGCCCGCGCCGCCCGAGCCAGGTGTTCCGATGAAGAGCACACCGACCGCAGCCCAGGTGGCGTCCGCTAGTGGATCTCACGGCGATACGGATACCGGCATCAGTCCGATCCTCCTCGCCGTCATCGGCTTCGCGTTGATCGGCCTCGGTATAGTTGCACCGGAATCGAAGCTTTCGCACTTCACGGTATTCATGCTCGCGATATTCGTCGGGTTTCAGGTGGTATGGAACGTCAAGCCCGCGCTCCATACGCCTCTGATGAGCGTCACGAATGCGATCAGCGGCATCATCCTTGTCGGCGGAATACTGCAGTTGTCCGGTTCGGATCTGAACCTAACCTCGATCCTCGGCGCCGTCGCGGTGTTGATCGCTGCGATTAATATTGCGGGTGGCTTTTTGGTGACGAACCGGATGTTGGCGATGTTTAGGAAGTAGGGAGCGCGGAGCGGTCAAACGAATTTAGCCGTGGGCCTGGCCCACGGCTCATTGACAAAAAGAATTGGCGTCGCGTTGGCATCGCGCGAGTATCTGGATTTTGGTTCGTCGAGCTCGACGCTAGAATCGTGCTGTCGCTGACGCGACGCGGATCGTATTTGACACCGTACCGTGGGTTAAGACCCACGGCTAAACTCGGATCGTCGCTCCGCGACGAAACCCGAGATCTGAACGACCGCGTCAGCGGTCACCCGAATTTAGCCGTGGGCCTTAGCCCACGGAATATTGACAACAAGGAGCCGCGTCGCGTAGCGACGCACGGATAAGATGGCAAATACATTCTCCCAGTGTTTCTACCATTTCGTT
>JBKJOR010000063.1:0-4968 GCA_046595575.1 Pyrinomonadaceae bacterium
GCGACGCCATACGCGAAACCTCTGCGTCCGAAAATCCGAGGGACCGCATTCGCCTGACAGCGTCGAGCATCGTGATGACCGAACCTGCGATACTTCCCCGCTCGTTCTGCGTACGACCGTTCTCAACGGAAACCTTCTCGCCCCAGATTTCGAACTCGCCATCTCCGAGTCCGGTCGGCGCGACAGAATCGCTTATCAAGGAAACTTGCTCGGTCGACTTAGTGCGGCAGGCAAACTCGAGGATGGTCGGATGAACGTGGACACCGTCCGCGATGATGTCGAATGTTACGTCCCGGTTTGCAAACGCCCAACCGACGACGCCGACATCGCGGTGATGCATTGGCGTCATCGCGTTGTAAAAATGCGTGAGGTGCCTGGCACCGGCATCGAAGGCACGATCAAGGGTTCCGACATCCGCTCGCGTGTGGCCGATCGAGGCGATCCAACCATTCTTCTGTAGCTCGTGAGCTAACTCAATACCCCCGGCGATCTCGGGAGCGAAAGTGGTTATGTGAGCGCCCGTCTTCAATTTCGGCAGGTCTCGCAATTCCCCACCCGTGAAGCTCCTAAAGAATTCAGGCCGAAGGGCACCGCACATTTTCTCGTTTGCGAAAACACCTTCGTAGTGAACGCCGACCGCCTGGGCGACCGCCTCGCGTTCCTGGATCTCCATCAGACGGTCGATCGCATCGATTACGCGCCGATAATTCTCGTCCGAGTCAGGTACAATGGTCGGCATCCACGACGTCACGCCGTTACGAGCCAGAAAGCGCGCGACCTCCAGAAGGCCATCGAGGTCTGCAGAATTTACATCGACTCCCACCGCGCCGTGTATGTGGACGTCGATCATCCCCGGTAGCACGGTCATTCCCGAGCACTCGACGATCCTTTCGACCTGATTGCCGTCGGTTGTAAAGCCTTCGATCAATCCGTTCGCAACCACGATCGAGGTCCCAACCACGGCGTCATCGCCGATCACCGCAGTCGCATTCTTTAGTTCCAGACGGCTCATACGCAGGCATATACTACCAAATAAAAAGCCCGCGCTTCCTTTCAGAAAACGCGGGCGAACGTTTCAACAAGAAACTCTAGAAGTAAAGCTTCGCGCCGAACTGAAATTCTCTCGGCGGCCGCGTTCCGGTCGGACGGCCGAAAAGGAGGTTCGTCAATGGTCCGGCGACCGGAAGCGTTGTCGAGTCACCGGGAGCCATCACGAACTGCGTCTGGTTGAACAAATTGAATGCCTCGGCTCGAAGCTGAAGATAGGACGTTCGTTCCTTGTTGAAATAGAACTGCTTCGATAGGGCCAAGTTCGTCTGATTGCGACCAGGAAGTCGCGCAAATGATCGCGACGCACTGCCGAACTGTCCGAGGCCGGGCAGCGAGAAGACGGTCGGATCGAAGACGAACGGAAGTCCTGTCGCCGGATCAACAGTTCCCGCGAGTCCGCCGGTCGGATCACCGTTTACGTTGGGATAGAGTCCTCGCTGTCCAGCGAGCGTGTCCCCAATCGCGACGCGCGGAACCGGAGCTCCGGATTCGAGCGACGTAATGCCGGAGACCTGGTAACCACCGAGCAGCAGTCGAACGAATGAGTTATCCGAATTTTTGAAGAACGGAATTTCGTACACGTAGCTCGCGTTGAAGACGTGCGGCCGTGATGTACGGGCCTCCGCGTACTCGTTAGGGCGAAGCGGATTCTGCGGTTCGTCGATGGCATCGCGGTCGTTTGTTGCATCCGTCAGCGCCTTGCTGAACGTATAAGCGAGCGTGATCGTGAAGCCGTTTGCCAACCGGTAATTGAACGAAGACAGCAGACCGTGATAGCGAGACTTGGCCGCTGTTTCCTGATAGGTGATCGTCGAATATCCAACGAACGGCCGAAACGCCGCGGCATTCGCTAGGACTGCAGGCGGGACCAATTGCGACGGCGTGACGAAATTGACATTGCGACGCCGGACGAGTTTGTCGCCTTTCGATCCGACGTACGAGATGTCGACCACAGCGTTCTTAAATACCTCGCGTTGTATGCCCAGCGACCAGACCTGTGTCTCCGGTGTCTCGAAGTCCGGCGAGATCGCGACGAGCGCCCGGTTACCGAACGTTCCCGGAGGAACGCCAGCATTCGGGTTACTAAACGTGACGACGCTGGACGTCGTACTGGTGTTGCTGAAGTTGGGGCTAAACGCCGGAACCGTAAACGCTGCCTGCTCAAATATCCCGACCAGGACCTGATCGTAATATAAACCGTAGCCGGCCCGGATCACTGATTTCCCAGGTCCCCCGAAAAGCATCTTGCCTATTCCCGTTTCAAAATCGGGGCTGTACGCGATGCCTACCCGCGGGCTGAAGTTGTTCTTATCAGCCGCAACGATCGACTTACCAAACCGCGACGTGCTTCCGGCGACTCCGATACCGTTCAGCTGATCTGATCCAAGCGTAAAGGCGGAGCAGGCTGCACTGGTACACGTTATCCGCGATCGGTCATAAAGCGTCGGATCGAACGAGCCTATGAGGTTATCGCGATCGTAGGGTGGCACATAGTATTGGTAACGTACACCCGCATCAAGCGTGATATTCGGCCTTATACGCCAAGTATCCTGCACGTAAAATTCCCGACGGCCAAAACGAAGGTGGACCCGGAAGTCGGTCCTCGCCTCGCTGTAGCTGCTCGCCCGTCCAATCAAATATGACGCAAACGAGTCGCCGCTACCGGTGATAGAAATTGGGGTACCACTTGAGTTCAATGTCATCCCCGCCGTTTGCGCCGGGCTGAAGGCAAAGCTTCCTTGTGTTGCTCCACCCGTGTTCTCGTTCTTGATTTCGTGAGTGATCTCGGTTCCGAACTTCAAGACGTGGTTCCCTTTCGTATACGTCAGATTGTCCTTGAAGGTGAAGTTGGCATACTCGATGCTAAAACCTTGCAGAGCTCCGATCGTGGCGAACCGCGAAGTGATGGTCGGGATCGCGTTCGCATTGTTCTCCGGATCGATCTGCACGATAGCATCCGCACCTGCGTAGTCCGTTCGTCGGCCGCGGCCAACCAACACCGAGCTGATCTCGTTTCCAGAGTAGTTCACGGTCGCTTCGTTAACCAGAGAGTTCGAAAATACACCCGTGTAGGAAACGGCGAAAATTTTACCCGGGACGGCTGTGTCAGTCGTCGCGACGTTCGGGAGCGTTCGATTCGTAAAGAGGCCGCCCGACTCCTGAGTCAAACTTCTATCCCGTGTGAAACGCCCAAAGAGCTTATGGTTTTGGTTGAAATTGTGGTCCATCCTGACGACCTCCTGTCGTGTGTTGAGGATGTTCACCGGCGTAAACTGGAATCCGTTAAGTCCCGAGTTAGCTCTTGGGAGTGCATCCATTAGACCGATGGCACGGAAATCAAGATCACCGAAAGGAATGATATTTCCAACATAAGCTCGAGCGTCGGACGGGCGAAATACCATGTTCTGCCGTGCCTGGATCGTAGCTCCCGACGTGTCGGTCACCGTAACCGGCACATTGGTCCCGGTACACGTCGTGTTGATAACGTTGGTGGTGATATTGCGACAAAGAGGAAGGCCGAGAGTAGCGGAGAAGTTACCCACACGCTCAAGATTGCTGGGAACGAGGATCGAGGTATCTGAAACTCCGCGTCGACTTCTCCGCTCTTCATACGACAGGAAAAAGAACGTCCGGTTCTTGAGAAGCTTGAACGGGGGGCCATCATTCTCACCAAACATCGGAATCGGCACGGGGCCGCTGAAAGTTCCACCGAAGTTGTTGTAGCGGAGGACCGGCACGGGTGCAACCGGCTCGCCATCCGCTCGTCTTCCGCGACGATTGTTAAAGAACGTGTTCGAGTTGAAGTGATCATTACGAACGAAATTGTATGCCGATCCGTGAAAATCGTTACCGCCACCGCGGGTCGTGATGATGACGGCACCGCCGCCCGAACGCCCGATCTCGGCGGTGAAGTTCGACGTGAGTACTTTTACTTCCGCGATCGAATCGACCGTGGGCGAGGACAAGAGCGTAATATTCGAACCTACGTCGGTGTTGTTCACACCGTCGACGAGGTAGTTCACCGCGTTTCGACGTAAGCCGTTGATCGAAATGTTCGCGAGACTCGTTAGACCGAAACCGGTCTCATCGGAAAGGTCCGACGAAACGCCCGGAACCGTTTCGAGAAGTCGAATGAAGTTCCGATTGTTTAGAGGAAGTTCGGTAACCTGATTGCCCGAAACCAGTGCCTGGCCAGTCGAACTGTCCTGCACGAGGGGAGCTTCGGCAGTCACTGTCACAGTGACCGACGCGTCACCGACTTCAAGCACAACGTCAACAGAACGGCGGTCGCGCGCGTTCAGCGCCGTCGTCACGACGGATTTTTTAAAGCCCGCCTGTTCGACCGTGACCGTGTAGTCGCCCGGAGGCAGCGGAAACGCGTTGTACGATCCTTCGTCATTCGTCATGACAGTTCTCTCCTGTCCTGTCGACGTGTTCTTAATGATCACTGTTGCGTTTGCGACGGCTGCTCCGTTCGAATCTGTCACTTGTCCTGTAACGGTTGCCGACGTCTCTTCCTGGGCTGATACGATGCCGCACAGAAATATACCAATGACCAGAGCGAAAAGAATCGAGCCTCGCGTGTATTTGCTCATCATAAGTGTGTTTTCCTTCTCCAAAAAAGTTAAAGCTTAGTATTGCTGGTATAAGAATAATTTAGGTTTTCGGAACTTTATCCAAATTTTCGTTATCGGTCGGGACAGAGGAAATCCGACGACTTATGACTAAATACTTCAAATGAACAGGTTGTTACGAAAAGTGAATGCTTGGGATTTTATAACGCTAAATCTACTATTTGTAAAGCAAATAGGGTGCCCGACGGTTTTCGAAATCATCGCGTTCTTTCTGCCACGATAGCTGTATCGCTTCCGGTGCCTCGCCTCGTTTCACCAGGTCGAGGATCTTCCCGTTTACGAG
>JBKJOR010000201.1:0-10620 GCA_046595575.1 Pyrinomonadaceae bacterium
GATCACCCGCACCTGTGCCTCATTAGCGTTGAGATTCATATCCCCGTCAACGTCGCGAATGTTGATTGATTCGTCGCCGCCCTTCAAGTCAATATCGCCCGCCACGCCATCAAGCCGAATCTCTCCGTCAGAGACTATTTTCAAGTTCGATCTGCGGGGGACAAGCACCTCAATGCGAACGCGTTCGGGATTAAATTGAAAACCCGCATTACCAAATACTTCAGCGTTATTTACGACCTTTAAAGTAATCGACGATCCATCGTGAACTTCCGTAACTGTTGCTGGACGCCCGCGTCTGCCAGCTAACTCGCTAACGACGTATCGAACTTCCGAACTATCCCAACCGCGGACGCTGACCGCACAGCCCTTGGCTTCGACGCTGACCTTCGGGACCCCCGAGACAACGAACCTGTTCCGCTTTTTCTCAATTCCGGGGCCACCCGAAAACCAGACGTTCGAACTCCAACCCTGTGGATAAATATTCTCCTTCAGCTTCTTTTCCAACCCTTTGATATCGACGTCAACTTTTATTTTTTCCAGGTTCTTAAGCTCATTGACCTTTAGACGCTCGAGATCCGGGCCTATTGCTTCGATCGCCTTCTGCACATCCTTCATCGATTGAGCAGTAACGCGCTGCGAGTCCCTAACGGCACGAGCGACTTGGCGATCGATGTGGGCGGCACTATTCGCACTGCTTTTCTCACTGATGTCTCCGTCCCAATCGTCATCCGCCTTCTTATTCGGAAGAAGGTTGGTCGCAGGATTCGGGGAGCGGCCGTCACTCTTACGGGTAATCGAAAGGCCTCCGTTGACGCTGTTGAGCTTTATCTGTGCTTCGCCCGTGCCGATCCGGCCATAAAGGTCTCGTCCGACGTACTGGCCCTTGCGTACCGGTAGGCCGAAGTCGTTCGCGATATTACCGTTCAACGAATCAGCCTTGATCGTCGCGTTGACATCCGACGGCAGCGTCAAATTCACCTGGCCATTGACCGTGCCTAGATTGATCTTGCTGCCGCCTTCGACGCGGTCAAAGTCTGCATTGACCTGGCCATTTACCGTTGAGAGGCTCGCCGTTCCCCGCAAGTTAGAAGCGATGACGCTGCCGTTTACGGCCGAGACCTTTGTCACGTTTGTAAAATTCGACACCGTAACCGAACCGTTTACGGTTTCGATCTCATTAAGAACCGCTCCCCTAGGGACGGATAGGCGAAATTCGACCTCAAGCTTTCGATATCTATTCTCGACGCGCTTATCGTTCCATTTCCATGCCTTGTAATCGGCCTCCACGCTGAACGAGTCCGCCGTTGCGTTGATCTTCAGCTCGACATCCGCCAAAGTCTCTTTGCTGTCGGCTATCTTTGTTGCCTCGAGCCGAACCTCATCCTTGTCCCAAGCCTCGACCGTAACTGAACCATTCACATTCGAAACACGGACGTTGCCGTTCCGGGAAAGCGGATAGGTCTGTTCGAACTTCTCGGTTTCATCCCCGACGACGATCTCGGCGACGGGGACGGGAACGGGCATCGTCTCGGTGCTCTGGATAGTAGTAATTGCATTGTCACTGTTTGATCCAAACAACAATCCCGCGAAAACTATCGTATATAACCAACTCATAAATGCTTCTCCTTGAACGGCGAAAATGCCTCGGGCGTTTACTTTCTATAGATAAAACACCACCTTCATAAGGTTTATGACAATTTTTTTACCCCTATCTCTCTCCAGAAGCATCTCACAAACGTTCACGATGAACTACGCACTTTGATGCTGCAAATCTGTATTCAAACTGTACAACTCGGATTACTTTGGCCAACGTCTGAGAAGTTTACATCTTAAAGGCCTTTTGATAACGTATAGCCTTCAATCGACCCGGGCGTCGCAATAAAATAGTAATGGAATTAAAGCGAACACGACTGCATATCCTGCGGGAAGCGAAAAGCCTAAGTGGCGGCGCAAAGACAGGCGTGTCCCTCCACTGTCATACCGAGCATTCCATGGAGATGCTTGATTTCGTTCCGCACTATGCCGAGAAGCTTCCGATCATAGCCGCCTTCTGGCGAAAAGAGAGGAGGAACTACGAACAGCGGGTTGGAAAGCCTGTGGACTTTTCGACGTCATACTGGTCACCTCCTCTGACCGCGAACGATGTTTACGGAGTCGAGAAAAAGCAAATAAATGACGCCGGCCTTAACGCGATAGTTTCTATTACAGATCACGACCGCATCGACGCTAATCTCCAGATCAATCAACAAAACAAAAATTCCCGAGCACCGATCTCGCTCGAATGGACTGTCCCTTTCGATTACGGTTTTTTCCATGTTGGCGTTCATAACCTTCCTAAAGACCGCGCGATCGAGTTAACTAAAACACTTCTCGATTACACCTTTGTCAAAGAGAATCACTCTGACGCTAAGCTACGGGAGATGTTCTCGATGCTGAGTGAACTGCCGGGTGTGCTTGTGATTTTGAACCACCCGCTTTGGGACATCGAGATCGTTGGAAGGGAACGTCACGAAGCCCTGCTGAAGGAATTCATAAAACGTCACGGCCGCTGGATCCATGCATTTGAGATCAATGGCTTTCGAAGCTGGTCGGAGAACAAGGCTGTGATCGAAATGGCCGAAGCTCTCGGGATTCCGATTGCGACTGGCGGTGACCGTCATGGTTGCAAGCCGAACACGGTCCTTAATCTTACAAACGCCGACACGTTCGAGGAGTTCGTCAACGAGATCCGGGTCGAGAGGCGAAGCGAAGTGGTCTTAATGCCGGAGTATGAGCGACCTCTGCACTGGCGCCAACTGCAATCGTTCTCTGAGATCCTAAGTAACTACCCGGATTTTGCGGAAGGTAGGCAGCGTTGGTTTGAACGAGTGTTTTACGACTCGCACGATGGACAAGGTGCACGGAACCTAACTACGTATGGATGGCTGCGTGGCGGCCCCGCGTGGCTAAGAGCGGCGATCTGGACACTGGGCTTCATGGGAAGTTCAAAAATGCGCCCGCTGTTCCGGATATCGAGACGAAGGCGGGATCGAGTACCTAGCAACGCCGCTAAGACTAAGTTCGAGATTCCAGATCTCGACGAGATTTCTCGAGGTTTCCCGCAGGAAAGCGCTTCGTAAAGAAGTTTAGAATTTTTAGAGTTAGCGGCGGGATCTTCCCGCCATTTTTTAGTTGCCGGATAAATTTGTGGAAGATACTTTACGCGTCGCTTACTTTCCCGATTCATTTCTGGAAGTGAATGGCGTCGCGATGACGAGCAATCGCTTGGTGTCCTTCGTTAAGAAGCGGGGACTCCCGTTCGTCAACGTGCACGCCGGCCCTCGCACCGAAGTTGATACACAAGGAAACTTTACGTCGCTCGCACTGAAGCGTTCGGTCGCCTCTTTTGAGATGGACGAAGGGCTTCATTATGATCCTTTCTTTCAGCGATACTCTGGATTCGTTCGGAAGGAATTGGAAAAATTCCGACCCGATGTTTTTCACATCACGGGGCTCAACGATGTAAGCATATTGGGAGCATACCTGGCGTGGAAAATGGACGTTGCTCTCGTCGGATCGTGGCACACCAACCTGCATGAGTATGCCGCCCGACGACTCCGCTCCCGCCTGGGCTTCTTGCCAAAGAAAACGAGGTACGGATTGACGGACTTTATCGAGCGTAAGATCCTCGACGGAGCCAAGCTCTATTACAAAATGCCTCAGCGGATCCTGGCACCGAATGAAGAACTGATCGAAATGCTCGAATCGGGTACCGGCCGGACTGCTCACCTCATGATCCGTGGCGTCGATACCGAGATGTTCTCTCCAAACAAGCGAACGGTGAACGACGGTGTATTTCGATTTGGCTTCGTCGGGCGCTTGCGTGTCGAAAAGAATGTCCGACTGCTTGTGGAACTCGAGAAAAGGCTTCTATCCGCAGGTAAGACAAATTTCCGGTTTCTGATCGTCGGCGAAGGCAACGAACGTAATTTTCTTGAAAAGAATATGTCGACCGCGGACCTTCCCGGTTTTCTCGAAGGCGAAGACTTATCGGCGGCCTATGCCAACATGGATGTTTTCATCTTCCCGTCGGACACCGACGCATTCGGCAACGTTGTTCAGGAAGCAAATGCTTCGGGCGTGCCGTGCCTCGTCACCGATCAAGGCGGGCCTAAATTTATCGTGCAGGAAGGCGTGACAGGTTTCGTGGCCAAGAGCATCGACGATTTTGTGAAATATTCGATCGAGCTTATCGACGATCCGAAAAAGTTGGCGGGGATGAAAAGGACGTCGCTTGAGTTTGCGTTGACGAGATCATGGGATTCAGTCTTCGAAGATGTTTATATCACCTACCGCGAGGCCAAAGATCATCTGGCGGAAATTCGTCGTAGAAACAAGGCGGCCAAGCTCGAGGCAAGTTCCCAAACGTAGATGCCAGAAACACAGATTCTGAAATGCGCGAATTGCGAGGCCGACATGCAGATCACTTTGGCCACCGTAGAGGTCGTGTGCGGTGTTTGCGGGACCCCGCAGATGATCGAACATCACGACGGTGTAGCTGAGGTTGTCGAGGTTTCACCATCGCCGCACCGCGTGGTCGATGTCTTTCGCTACCTTGTTCGGCACCCGGTCGAGATGCTGGTCTGGCGGTGGAATTGGAAGGCGGCGTTCATGAGCGGCCTGATACGAAGCTTGATCTATTTTTTCACGCACCTGAAGGCGGGCTGGCGTGCCGCCCTCGGGGCAATGTCTGTGGAGTTCATTTTCCGACTCGTGGTTTCCGGTTCAAGCGGATCACTAGTTCAGTCATTTCGAAACGCCTCACCGGTTTGGCTCGCTACTTTATGCGTGATGATCATGCTGCCTGCCTTTAGCCACATGATCGAGTTTACTCTGCACAGTCTGAATGGCGACGTTAACAAGGGGAAGGCGATCATTATCTCGGTCAGCTTCTCGATCATCTCGGCTTTTTTCAACCTCTTCGCGATGCGCCGAGGGGCGTTGCTTGTCAAGGATGAAGGTGCTCAGTCTTTGGGGCATGATCTGGCAAGAATGCCGAAGATCGTTGGCGAGTTCATGTTCTATCCGCTGATCTGGCTTTGGCGGCGCAACCGCGCCAAGAAGTCCGCTGCTGGCTCACCACCAGAGCCGAAACCCGATCTGGCTGGTCGCGAATCCTGATCCCGCAGCCAATGAAATCAGTCCATATTACCAACTACTATCACAAGAATTCCGGCGGGATAAGTACCTCGTACAACAATCTGCTCGCCGCGGCGGGGCGTCATCGTCGTTATGTGCGCTTGATCGTTCCGGGGGAGATCGAATCGGTCGAAGACGTCAATGAATTCGCGAAAATATATTACGTCCCCGCAAAATACTCCCCGATTTTCGACAAACGTTACCGAATCATCCTTCCATGGCAGTATATGCCGGGTGATTCAATCATCCGTCGGATATTGCTTGAAGAGCGGCCGGATCTGATCGAAGTGACGGACAAGTATACGCTCAGCATGCTCGGTGCTATGATCCGACGCGGAAGTTTTAAGCAGCTCGGCCGACCGATCATGGTTCACTTTTCGTGCGAGCGAATGGACGACAATATCGGCTCCTTTGTGTCGGAGGGAAAGTTCGGAAATTGGCTTTCACGACGAGTGATCGGAAACTACACGATGCCGAGTTTCGATTATCATATCGCGAATTCCAAGTACACAGCCGAAGAGTTCCACGAATCGCTGTCCCCGGTTAAGAACAAGAATAGAAGCGACGCGTTTCTTAATTGGTGCTGGCGATACTTCAACGCACCTCGCATCGCTGTCGATGAGCGCGTATTTGTTTGTCCGCGCGGCGTCGATGCTGTTTTGTTTTCGCCGGATAAAAGATCCGAGGAAAAGCGCCTTGAAATGCAGAAACAGGCGAACGTTCCCCGGGAGTCGATAGTCCTGCTTTATGCTGGGCGTATCTCGCCCGAAAAAAATGTTGGGTTACTGATGGATCTTATGAAGATCCTGGCGAACGATCCACAGCACGATTTTCGTCTGTTGATCGCCGGAGCTGGGCCGAAAGCCGAGTGGCTGAGGTCGGAGGCTGAACACCTTTCTCCCCGAAAGGTCACTCTTCTCGGCCACTTGGACAAAGAGACTCTTGCCGATTACTACGCGAACGCCGATGTCTTCGTCCACCCTAATCCGAAGGAGCCTTTCGGCATCGCGCCGCTCGAAGCAATGGCATCCGGCGTACCGACTGTCGCTCCGAACGCCGGGGGGATACTTTCGTACGCAACGAATGAGAACGCGTGGCTCGTCGATCCGGTCGGCGATAAATTCGCCGCGGCGATATCCGAGATCGTGAGTAACGATGCACTTCGACAAGACAAGGTGGCGAACGCACTTGCGACCGCCCGTCAGAATACTCGTGAAGTTGCAACCGATCGCCTGTTTGCGACGTACGACAAAATATTCGAACATTTTAAAAGTAATCGAGAGTTATTCGTAGACGTCGAGGCGGCCCAGAATTTTGACTTCGTCGATAAACTCCTAGCGACTGACCACTGACCACTGACTAACATGCTCGAACTTGTTTTTGCCAATTTAAGGGTCCGGCCGTTCCGCACATTGATCAGTGTGATCGGCGTCGCACTCGGTGTCTTGCTGGTCGTGCTTTTCACGGGCCTCGCAAGCGGCATGACAAATGACATGGCCCGTCGTGCGTCGAATTGGAAAGCCGAGATCGTCTTTACCCGTGTCGGGGCAATGGAGCTGCAAAGCTCCCACGCTTCCGTCAGCACAACCTACGCTCAGCGTCTCCGCGAGATTGACGGCGTCCAGTCGACAGTTCCAGTGATTCGCTACCTTGCGGCGGACAGTGCGGGCCGATGGGGCGTTAAGCAGATCGACGGCGTCGATTGGGAACCGTTTGCCGAGATGAACGGTATGCAGCTCGTCGACGGTCGTGCTGCGACCGCAAACGACGAGATCATCCTTGACGAACGGCAGATGCGCGACGATAAATCTAAGCTCGGCGATATACTGAGCTTGCTCGGCAGAGACTATACGATCGTCGGCGTATTTTCACCGCCGTCCGGTGCCCGTATGAAAATGTCGCTTTCGGCGATGCAGGACGCGCTTCAGGCTCCGGGAAAATGCACCTATATTCTCGTCAAGCTAAATGACGGAGCGGACGTTGACGCTGTTGCGGCGAGAATCAATGAAGTTCTACCTGGCAACAAGATAAATCTGACACGCGATCTGATCATCGACGCACAGGATCGGATTCCCGGACTCAATACGTTTCTCCGAGTACTTGTAGGGCTCGGCGCCTTTGTTTCTACGATCTTTGTTTTGCTCTCTATGTATACGACTGTGACCGAGCGGCGGAAAGAGATCGGCATTTTGAAATCGCTCGGCGCTTCGAAGGGATTTATCGTGCGGACGATCGAAGGCGAGGCGTTTTTGATCGGGGTGCTTGGTGTAGCTCTCGGGCTCGTGGTAGCCGCGATCGCATCATTCGGTATCGAACGCATATTCGACCTCGCTTTCGAATTCAATGCCGGGTGGGTTGCAACAGCCGTGGCGATCGCGATTATGGGCAGTCTTGTTGGAGCTCTTTATCCCGCACTGCGGGCCTCAGCCATTGATCCGGTCGAGGTGATGGCGAACGAATAGACCTTATAGTGAATTGGCCATAGAAGGCTTCGAGAGTTTTGGATTATTTCCTCTGTGAACTCGGTGGCAACATTTCTCGATCATGTCGGAGACCTTAGAACAATTGGATCGCAAGTATCATCTCCAGCGGCATTTCTACGATTTCACGCGGAAGTATTATCTTCTCGGGCGCGATCAGCTTTTGCGTGAGATGAAGGTGAAGCCGGGTGAGACTGTTCTCGAGGTCGGCTGCGGAACGGGACGCAATCTCGTCATTCTCGCAAAGCGTCATCCCGACGGCTTCTTTTTCGGGCTCGACGCGTCGATGGAGATGTTGGAGATGGCGGATGCAAAATTGGATTCGGCACGTCTTCGAAATGTCACGCTAGCGAATGTGCTTGCTGAGGATTTTTATTACGTCGACACGTTCGAGATGACGGAGCGTTTCGATAAGATCTTTTTCTCTTATTCGATCTCGGCGATTCCGTCGTGGCGTGAAGCGATCGACAACGCCCTGAATAATCTCAGACCCGGCGGTGAACTCTTTATCGTCGATTTCTACGATCAAAAAGATATCTCACGCACGTTCCGCAAGATGCTTCAAAACTGGCTTAAAGCTTTTCACGTCCAGTTTTGGAATGATCTGCTTCCCTACCTTGGAACGCTGGAAACAAAAGGTTTAGTCCGGCTAAATATAACCCCGATCTACAAGAGATACGCCTTTATCGCTCGCCTGGAAAAAGTCTAACGTCCCGGATTTTCACTCTTTCACTTTCGTCGTCCAATTATTTTGACTCTGTTTCACAGATGCAATATAGTTTTATTACATGCACGGCGGGACTGGTTAATTGAAAATGCGACATCTGAGTTTAGTAAAAAAACTATCCCGCATAAAGGAAGAACAAAAATACTCGGATGAGATTTTGCTCGAATCCGCCGGGCTTATCGTTAGACGCGGAACCCTGACGGAGATCGCCGGCACCACGGGAAAAACGAGCCTGTCGCTGGCTTTGCTTTCGAAACTAACTCAAGAGGGCGAGATATGTGCCGTGGTAGATTCGGCCAACACTTTCGACCCGTGCTCCGCCGTTTTAGCGAGGGTACAGCTTGAAAACTTGTTATGGGTGAAATGCGGCGGAGATATCGAACATGCATTTATGGCGGCGGATTATCTAGTCCAGGCGAAAGGGTTCGGCGCGGTTTGGCTGAATCTGAACAGCGTGCCGAGGCACCAGTTAAAGGTCGTGCCGCGGACATTTTGGTACCGCTATCGTAATCGCATAAAGGAGACACCGACCGTGCTTCTCATTACGGCTGCCGAACCTATCACGGCTTCTGCTTCACAAGATGCGTTCGTTTGTTCCCGCGAGCGGGCGGTCTGGTCGGGCGAAGGGCGATTCAAATTGCTGCGTGAATTTCACCTCAGCATCCATTCGCGAAAAGAGTTTTACGACAGGCCTCTTCTTGCGAAAACAGAGCGCGACTACACGGAGATTTGAAGTCAATCGTGAATGGTTAATCGGGAATCGTTAATCGGGAATCGTTAATGGTGAATCGTTAATCGGGAATCGTTAATCGGGAATCGTGAATGGTGAATGGTGAATCGTTACTATCTTTGCCGCGTAGCGGCTAGCGAATTTAGCCGTGGGCTTCAGCCCACGGAATTGCCGCAAAGATACGCGTCGCGTCAGCGACGCCCGAACGGATCCGAAACTCTGAAGCAGGCCCCCACAGCCAAAATTGGGACGAAAATTAACGATTCACGATTCACGATTCACCATTAACGATTAACGATTCACGATCAACGATCAACGATCGACGATCAACGATCAACGTATGAAACTATATGCCTGCATAATTTCGACAGATGCAAAAAAGGACAAGGCCGCTTTGTTGTCCATTGCACAACAGTTCTCTTATAGCGTTGAGCTATTGCCCGATGGCATCGTGTTCGATGTAAGCGGACTGCACAATCTGATCGGGGACGTAAATAAGATATCGGAAACGATCCTCGCCGAATTGAAGAAGAGTTCGATCTCCGGAAGCATCGCTGTCGCCGAAACGATCGATGCCGCCATGCTGCTTGCAACTGGGAGCTCGAATCCAAAGTCGTCATGTCACATCGCATCCCCGGATAACTTCTCGCAATTGCCGCTGCAACATTTGCTGATCGACGATGACACACAACGCGTCTTCCGCGATCTCGGGATAAAAAGCATTCGCGAACTCGGGCAGATCCCGCATGATGAGCTGATCACGCGTTACGGTCAGCAATTCAAAAACGTCATCGATGTCATCGAGAAAAAGGGCGGCCGTCTTTTGACGCCGAACGTGAAGGAGAACAGATCCAGTTGGGCGCACCAACTCGACTTCCCCGTCGACGATTTTGAGCAGCTGATCTTTATTCTCAACCATGGACTCGAAAAACTTCTGACGCAGATCGAGCGTCTCGGTTTCAGCACCGAGCACCTCGACATTTTTTTTCATCTGCAAAACAAGACCGAGCGGACTTACGAAATCAAAACCTCTTTTCCGACGCTCGAAAAAACATTCTGGCTGAAGCTGATCAACCTGCGGATCTCGCTCAACCCGCCGGAATCCGAGATCGTCTCGATCAGCGTAACTTCTCATTTCACACCGCCGCGTCCAGCACAGCACGGCCTTTACGCAGTATCGTGTCCCGATCCGGAGAAGCTGTTTTTGACGGTCAACAAGCTAAAGAAACTCGTCGGCGAAGAGAACGTCGGCGTCCCGGTCTTGCTGGATCAAAGGCTCGAGAAAGCATTCACCCTCGACGATGAAGGAATACCGGAGGGAAAGGAGTGCGGAGAAAATGCGGAACGCGGAGTGCGGAGTGCGGAATCTGCCCCGTCATCTGATCGGGAGGAAATACAGCTCGGGTCTACGGATGTTAGATCCGCGGATTCCGCACTCCGCACTCCGCATTCCGCATTTAAAAACAATCCACCTATCGCTTTCAGCTATTTTAACCCGCCGATCC